>NZ_LKBY01000079.1:0-201 GCF_002699915.1 Pseudomonas sp. ICMP 8385
CCCAGGTGGACAAATTGCTGCATGGCGACGAAAACGTGGTCTGCGCCGATGCAGGCTACACCGGTGTCGAAAAGCGGCCCGAGCATGAAGGACGTGAAGTTATCTGGCAGGCGGCGGCACGCCGCAGCACCTACAAAAAACTCGATAAGCGCAGCGTGCTGTACAAAGCCAAGCGCAAGATTGAAAAGGCCAAGGCTCAGG
>NZ_LKBY01000080.1:0-201 GCF_002699915.1 Pseudomonas sp. ICMP 8385
CCGGTGTCGAAAAGCGGCCCGAGCATGAAGGACGTGAAGTTATCTGGCAGGTGGCGGCACGCCGCAGCACCTACAAAAAACTCGATAAGCGCAGCGTGCTGTACAAAGACAAGCGCAAGATTGAAAAGGCCAAGGCTCAGGTGCGCGCCAAGGTCGAGCATCCGTTCCGGGTAATCAAGCGCCAGTTCGGTTACACCAAGG
>NZ_LKBY01000081.1:0-200 GCF_002699915.1 Pseudomonas sp. ICMP 8385
GGATGGTCTGAAGTAGCCATGTATTTCCCCGGCATACCACCTAGCGCAACTTTTAAACTCGCCAAATGATCAAAAAACAATCAATTCGACGAGTATTTCTTCCGTTTTCGCCACCCGGACCCCACTCCGGTGGCCATTTCCCGCATTACAGGCGCACCTCTCCTGCATTCGTCAGTAAATGTCGGCGCGCCATCCACAGG
>NZ_LKBY01000082.1:0-200 GCF_002699915.1 Pseudomonas sp. ICMP 8385
CCTGTGGATGGCGCGCCGACATTTACTGACGAATGCAGGAGAGGTGCGCCTGTAATGCGGGAAATGGCCACCGGAGTGGGGTCCGGGTGGCGAAAACGTAAGAAATTCTCGTCGAATTGATTGTTTTTTGATCATTTGGCGAGTTTAAAAGTTGCGCTAGGTGGTATGCCGGGGAAATACATGGCTACTTCAGACCATCC
>NZ_LKBY01000083.1:0-200 GCF_002699915.1 Pseudomonas sp. ICMP 8385
CCTGTGGATGGCGCGCCGACATTTACTGACGAATGCAGGAGAGGTGCGCCTGTAATGCGGGAAATGGCCACCGGAGTGGGGGCCGGGTGGCGAAAACGTAAGAAATACTCGTCGAATTGATTGTTTTTTGATCATTTGGCGAGTTTAAAAGTTGCGCTAGGTGGTATGCCGGGGAAATACATGGCTACTTCAGACCATCC
>NZ_LKBY01000084.1:0-200 GCF_002699915.1 Pseudomonas sp. ICMP 8385
GGATGGTCTGAAGTAGCCATGTATTTCCCCGGCATACCACCTAGCGCAACTTTTAAACTCGCCAAATGATCAAAAAACAATCAATTCGACGAGTATTTCTTACGTTTTCGCCCCCCGGACCCCACTCCGGTGGCCATTTCCCGCATTACAGGCGCACCTCTCCTGCATTCGTCAGTAAATGTCGGCGCGCCATCCACAGG
>NZ_LKBY01000085.1:0-200 GCF_002699915.1 Pseudomonas sp. ICMP 8385
GGATGGTCTGAAGTAGCCATGTATTTCCCCGGCATACCACCTAGCGCAACTTTTAAACTCGCCAAATGATCAAAAAACAATCAATTCGACGAGTATTTCTTACGTTTTCGCCGCCCGGACCCCACTCCGGTGGCCATTTCCCGCATTACAGGCGCACCTCTCCTGCATTCGTCAGTAAATGTCGGCGCGCCATCCACAGG
>NZ_LKBY01000086.1:0-200 GCF_002699915.1 Pseudomonas sp. ICMP 8385
CGGCGCGCCATCCACAGGTTCGACAGAGCGAACAGTGTCACCAGTTGCGCCGTGTTTTTGGCCAAGCCGCGAAAGCGCACCTTGGTGTAACAGAACTGGCGCTTGATTACCCGGAACGGATGCTCGACCTTGGCGCGCACCTGAGCCTTGGCCTTTTCAATCTTGCGCTTGGCTTTGTACAGCACGCTGCGCTTATCGAG
>NZ_LKBY01000087.1:0-200 GCF_002699915.1 Pseudomonas sp. ICMP 8385
CCTGTGGATGGCGCGCCGACATTTACTGACGAATGCAGGAGAGGTGCGCCTGTAATGCGGGAAATGGCCACCGGAGTGGGGTCCGGGTGGCGAAAACGTAAGAAATCCTCGTCGAATTGATTGTTTTTTGATCATTTGGCGAGTTTAAAAGTTGCGCTAGGTGGTATGCCGGGGAAATACATGGCTACTTCAGACCATCC
>NZ_LKBY01000088.1:0-200 GCF_002699915.1 Pseudomonas sp. ICMP 8385
CCTGTGGATGGCGCGCCGACATTTACTGACGAATGCAGGAGAGGTGCGCCTGTAATGCGGGAAATGGCCACCGGAGTGGTGTCCGGGTGGCGAAAACGTAAGAAATACTCGTCGAATTGATTGTTTTTTGATCATTTGGCGAGTTTAAAAGTTGCGCTAGGTGGTATGCCGGGGAAATACATGGCTACTTCAGACCATCC
>NZ_LKBY01000089.1:0-115461 GCF_002699915.1 Pseudomonas sp. ICMP 8385
ATGGACAGGATCTGGGTGAAGCCGCAATAGAAGAAGATGCCTTCCAGGACGCAGTAGTAGGCGACCAGGTTGCGCAGCAGTTCCTTGTCGGTGTCGACGGTGCCGGTCTCGAACTTCGGGTCGGAGATCGAGCGCGTATATTTCAGGCCCCAGGCGGCCTTTTTGGCGACCGATGGGATCTCGTGGTACATGTTGAAGATCTCGCCTTCATCCATGGCCAGCGATTCGATGCAGTACTGGTAGGCGTGGGTGTGGATCGCCTCTTCAAAGGCCTGGCGCAGGATGTACTGGCGGCACTCCGGGTTGGTGATCAGGCGGTACACGGCCAGGACCAGGTTGTTGGCCACCAGGGAATCGGCGGTGGAGAAGAAGCCCAGGTTGCGCATGACGATGCGGCGTTCGTCGTCGGTCAGGCCTTCGGGGTTTTTCCACAGGGCGATGTCGGCGGTCATGTTGACCTCTTGCGGCATCCAGTGGTTGGCGCAGCCGTCGAGGTATTTCTGCCAGGCCCAGTCGTATTTGAAGGGGACAAGTTGGTTGAGGTCGGCGCGGCAGTTGATCATGCGCTTTTCGTCAACGGCGACACGGGCGGCGGCGCCTTCGAGTTCGGCCAGGCCTTCGGCGATGTCGAGTTTGTCCAGGGCGGCCTTGGCGCGCACGATGGCGGCGGAGTCATTGGCAGTGACGGCGCGGGCTTCGAGGGCGGCAGCGGCGCCGGCACCGTCGAGGCGGTCCATGTTGGCTTCGGTGGCGTGGCCGGCGTTGGCGCCTTTAGCGGCGACTTCGCCTTCTTCTTTGTCGAATTCGTCCCAGCTCAGCATGACGTGTCGTCTCCTGCGTGAGGGCCAATGGTGCCCGTGTGAAACCGGATGGTTGGGTGTTCACACGGCCCAGGGGCCGCGGTGGATCTTTAAGGAATCGTTTGTTGCAACAGCTCGCGCAGGCACTAAACGGAATAGGGCTACGGGTACTCTGCTTGAAGCCTGAGGGGCGGAGCGACAGTGTCGTACTCCTGCGGGGTCTCAGGCTTGGCTCGTTACCCCCATGTAAAGGGATATTGCAGGCCCGATTTACCCGCGCATTATAGGGAAAAATTTGCCTTTGTGTTGCGGCGGATGGTCTCGGTGGGCGGCCAATTTGATGGCGCTTGCGGCCAGAGTGCGGGTTTGCAAGGGTTTGCCCGGTGCGGATTTTTTTGACCGGCGGTCGGCGCTGCTTTTAAGGCACGGGTCTGGGGGCGGCCGCAGGTCGATTCGGCCCCGCCGTTCTTGCGCCCCTTGGCGCAAGAGCGGGCCACAGGGCGTTACTGCGCCGCGGCCTGAATACTGGCCAACATCTGCTTCCCTGCCTTGGCCGGGTCCGCGTCTTTATCGCTCATAAAGTGGCTGACCACATCAAATACCGCCCCTTGCACCGCCTGGGAGGTCGACATATTGAACGCCATGCTCGGCGCCAGGGTGCCGGCTTTCTCGGCTGCGGCAAAGTCTTTGGCAGAGGCCTGGGCGCAGCTGTCGAATTGGCTCATGTCCAGGCCGGTGATCACCGGGATGGAGCCTTTGTTCTGATTGAATACCGTTTGAAATTGCGGCTCCAGGGCGATCTTGGCCAGGTCGTCGCGCGCGGCATTGTTACCTGGCGTGTCGTTTTTACTGGACAGCTTGAACATCGCCAGGGAGTCGATGGTGTAGCTATAGAGGCCTTGGGAACCGGGGAAGGGCACGCATTCATAATCGATACCGGCTTGCTTGCCGGCCGCGCTCCATTCGCTCTTGGCCCAGTCGCCCATGATCTGCATGCCGGCCTGGCCCTTGATGACCTTGGCGGTTTCCATGTTCCAGTCCTGGCCCGCACCATTGGGGTCCATGTAGGTCTTGAGTTTGCGCAGCGCAACAAACACTTCGGTCATTTGGGGGCCGGTGAAGGTGGCTTCGTCGTGATCGATAAAGGCTTTTTTAAAACCGTCCGCACCGAGGAGGCTCAGCACCAGGCCCTCAAATACCGTGGTGTCCTGCCAGGGTTGGCCGCCGTGGGCGATCGCGATAAAACCGGCGGCCTTGAGTTTGTCGCCGGCGGCATACAGCTCTTCGAGGGTGGTCGGCGCCTGGGGCACGCCAGCCTGCTTGAGCACAGCGGGGTTGGTCCAGAGCCAGTTGATACGGTGGATATTCAGCGGTACGGCAACATAATGACCATCATATTTCATGAGCTGAGCAATGCTCTGGGGCAGCCGGTTATCCCACTGATTGGCCTTGGCCACGTCATCGATGCTGGTCAGCAAGCCCAGATTGCCCCACTCCTGGATATCCGGGCCCTTGAGCTGTGCGGCGGAGGGCGGGTTGCCGGACACGGCGCGGGTCTTGAGCACGGTCATGGCCGCTGCGCCCCCGCCACCGGCGACGGCACTGTTTTGCCAGGTGAAGCCGTCTTTTTCGATCAGTTGCTTGAGCACGTCCACAGACTTGGCTTCCCCGCCCGAGGTCCAGTAATGCACGACTTCCACGCGGCCCTTGCCCTCTGCGCCATGGGCGCTGAAGGTGCAGAGGCTGGCGAGGGAGGTGGCAACGGCAAGGCGATTGACGATTTTCATAGGGGGTGGCCCTTTTTGTTTTTGTGGTGAGAGGAGGGTGCTTATTCCAGCCCCAGCCCTTTGCGGCCGAGGGCGTTCAGTTGCCCGGTCATGAAGCGGTCGCGCCAGTGCTTTTCGTAGTCCTCGCGGGGGAAGTCATCGGGCGAGGCGCCTTGTTCAAAGGCCCGCAGCACGTCCCTGGCATAACGTAGGTTTTTCGGACACATGGGCGCAGCCGGTACGTACATCACATTGCCCCAGCCCTGCTGGTTTTCGACGGGAGCGACGCTATGGACTACATCGCAGTGCCACCACACCGAATCGCCGGCCTGCACGTCCGGGATCGGGGTCATGCCCTGGACCAGCAGCGGGTGCCACTGCTCCAGGATCGGCAGCACCTTACCCGGCACGACGCCACACAATTCATCCTCGGGCACATCATCCAGCAGCGGGCGCAGCAGCAGGTAGGCCATGGCCTTGGGGATCGGCAAGGTATGCAGTACGCCCTGGTCGGCAGTCATGTCGCACAGCGCGGTCCAACCCTGGAAGGTGCGGAAGGCCGAGCATTTGGTGCCTGGGTAGGCATATTCATCGACTTCGGTGCGATGGGCGGCATCCCAGGGGTCGTAGGATTTGAAGTCATTGCAGTAGATTTTCTCGAACACCTTCAGGTAGGCCGGGTGCAGCCAGCGCTCCAGCGCCCCGGAGTCGGTGTGCGGGCCCAGGCCCTTGGACGTGGTGCCGGGCGGGCGCCGCCGCACGCGGTCCGGGTACAGGGCATTGGTATCCGGGTCGAACCACTGACGGCCGTGGGATTCGATGGTCCACAGGCGGTTCAAAAAGGCTTGGGCACAGCCCATGCGCTCATGCTGGCGCAGTTGCATCTGGGCCTGGGACCAGTAGATCGGGAAGATTTCCGGGCGCGAGGCCTCCAGGTTGCCGAAGAAGTTGTCGGCAGGGCCACGGTAAACCGCGTCGAATTGGTTGTGGTCCAGGTAGTCCAACAGGCTCTTGTCCCATCCCAGCACCTGCTGCCTGGGGAAGTGGTTGCGGATCACCAGGCAGCCTCGGCGCTTGATCAGGGCGCGTTGTGCTTCTGTGACCTGGCCGTTGGCGAGGGTGGCAAAGTCGAGTTCGGGCCAGGCGGAGCCGGTCTGGGCTTGCTGGGTCTTGATCGAGGCGATTTCCGTGGCGATAAAGGCGCTGACTTCGGCAAACAGCGCAGGCACGTCGCCGATCTGTGCGCGCAGTACCTTTTTCATGGCGACGATGCTGCGTTTGTAGTCGTCGGGTAGCTCGGCACTGGCGAAGGATGGGGCGTTGTTCATGGGGTGGCCTGCATTTTTATTATTCATGCAGGTATGGAATCACTCCGAACGGCCTGGGCGGCAGCCTTATTTGGCGCGTTGAGCAATACGATTGTGGCGTTTGCTCCTGGCCCGGTAGAGGAATCAGCTTGGTGATGCCCTACTGGAAGTGATACCCATGCTGGCCACGGAAGTCTGAAGGTGTCATGCCTTTGTGTGCCTTGAACTGCCGGTTGAACAGGGCCTGGGAGGCGTAGCCGACCTGTTCGGCGATGGTGCTGACGGCCAGCTTGCTTTGCATCAGCAGGGCGCAGGCGTGCCCGATGCGCAGCCGCACGATGTAGTCCAATGCCGTGCAGCGTGTGTGTTTGCGGAACATGCGGTGGAAGGCGGAAACGCTGACGCAGGCCATTTGGGCCAACCCAGGAATGCTCAGGGGCTGTGCATAGTGACCGTGCAGGTAATCCAGGACCCGACGGATGCGCGCGTCTTCAATGATGTGAGGCGTGTCTTGCACGGCAATACGCTGCGCCGCGACATCCTGCGACAGGGTATTGAGCACGGTCAGCAGGGAAATCAGGCGCTGGGAGGCGTCTTGCTCGACCATGGCCTCGATCACCGGGCGCAGTGCGCGTGAGGTGGCGTCGCTGAAACTCAGTGCATGTTGCGCGGCCGCGAGCAGGGCACGGGTCGATGCCATTTCCGGGAACAGCTTGACCAGCGAGTCGGCCCAGGCCTCGGAAAACCAGATGACCAGGGCAATGTGCGGTTGGGCCGGGTCGATCGTCTCGGCCGACGACCAGCTATGGGGAACGTTCGGGCCCACCAGCACCAGGTCGCCATCATCGTAGCGTGCCACATCGTTGCTGATGTAACGGTGCCCACGACTGTTGAGGGTGAGGGTCAGTTCGTATTCGGGGTGGTGATGCCATTCAAACGGGATCGCCTGCGGCAGGCGCCTGTTGAGCAGGGTCCAGGAGGTATTGGCCTCGGTGGGGATTTTCTCGAAACTGGCTCTCATGAACCCATCCTGCCCGGCAGCGTCAGTAGCGACGCCACAATCGTAGCATTCGGGGGGCAGTGAACAAGCTTCTTGGCCGCAAGAACGATTCCTTGCGGCGAATATTGTCAGGGTAAGTTTCAACTAACTAAATTATTAGCCGTTAGAGCAACCACTGCCCATGACTTTGTAATTAAGGATATGACGCTGGCCCTGGTGATCTTCATATTCCATGCGTGCTGGAACAACTTCGCAGACATTGGGAATAGCACTCATGGACACCACCTTGGCAATATCCAGATCAGTGGAGTAGGTGTATTCCTCAACAATGGCGGTGTGCTGGCTGGCTACGTCAGTCGGGATCTCGTCGGCCAGGGCGGCGGTGGCGCACAAGCTGGCAAGGGCCATAACTAATAAAGCTTTCATTTCCAATTTACCTTTTTACAGTCGAAGGGGGGCACGGGGCCCTTGTGAGGCCACGTGTGTAACTTGAGTAGAGAGTTCGGATTAACGTGCCTTCGTGGGGGCTGCAACTTGGTTAATCACGGTGCCTTGTTGGCGAGGTTGATTTTAGGCGCCTGGGTTACATTCATATACCCGTGCTTTTGATAAACACTATTGGCGGTTTTCGTAACAATCCACGACAGAGGTTTTTTTAGATGCCGAGAAAAGCGCCACAGGCCCCGAGCCAGAGCATTGCAAGGGGATAACAGGGCAATTTGTAGGGGCTTGTTACTACCATCGTCGAATGGTTCTATAGGCCTACCCCGGCTACAACAGGGGCATACAACAACAACTATTGTCACCGAGGTAAGAAAGATGAGTGCGGCTTCCCTGTACCCCGTTCGCCCCGAAGTAGCAGCCAACACGCTGACTGACGAGGCGACCTACAAGGCCATGTACCAGCAGTCGGTGGTCAACCCCGACGGTTTCTGGCGCGAGCAAGCCAAGCGTCTTGACTGGATCAAGCCTTTCACCACGGTCAAGCAGACCTCGTTCGACGACCACCATGTCGATATCAAATGGTTTGCTGACGGCACCCTTAACGTTTCCTACAACTGCCTGGACCGTCACCTCGCCGAGCGCGGCGACCAGGCGGCGATCATCTGGGAAGGCGACGACCCTTCCGAGAGCCGCACCATCACCTACCGCGAGCTGCATGAACAAGTGTGCAAGTTCGCCAACGCCCTGCGTGGCCAGGACGTGCACCGCGGCGACGTGGTGACCATCTATATGCCAATGATCCCCGAAGCCGTGGTCGCCATGCTGGCCTGTACCCGCATCGGCGCGATCCACTCGGTCGTCTTTGGCGGTTTTTCCCCTGAGGCCCTGGCCGGTCGCATCATCGACTGCAAATCCAAGGTGGTGATCACCGCCGACGAAGGCATCCGTGCCGGCAAGAAAGTGCCGCTCAAGGCCAATGTCGACGACGCCCTGACCAACCCGGAAACCAGCAGCATCCAGAAAGTCATCGTGTGCAAGCGCACCAATGGCCAGATCAAGTGGAACCAGCATCGCGACATCTGGTACGAAGACCTGATGAAAGTGGCGGGCACGGTCTGCGCGCCCAAAGAGATGGGCGCCGAAGAAGCGCTGTTCATCCTTTATACCTCCGGCTCCACCGGCAAGCCCAAGGGCGTGCAACACACCACCGGCGGCTACCTGTTGTACGCGGCGCTGACCCACGAGCGCGTGTTCGACTACCGCCCGGGCGAAGTCTACTGGTGCACCGCCGACGTCGGCTGGGTCACTGGCCACACCTATATTGTCTACGGCCCGCTGGCCAATGGCGCGACCACGCTGCTGTTCGAGGGCGTGCCGAACTACCCGGATATCACGCGGGTGGGGAAAATCGTCGACAAACACAAGGTCAATATCCTCTACACCGCGCCGACCGCGATCCGCGCGATGATGGCTTCCGGCACCGCCGCCTGCGAAGGCACCGATGGCAGCAGCCTGCGCCTGTTGGGTTCGGTGGGTGAGCCGATCAACCCGGAAGCGTGGGACTGGTACTACAAAAACGTCGGCCAATCCCGTTGCCCGATTGTCGATACCTGGTGGCAGACCGAAACCGGCGCGACCCTGATGAGCCCGTTGCCGGGGGCCCACGCCCTCAAACCAGGGTCGGCGGCACGTCCGTTCTTTGGGGTGGTGCCGGCGTTGGTGGACAACCTGGGCAACATCATCGAGGGCGCCGCCGAAGGCAACCTGGTGATCCTCGATTCGTGGCCGGGCCAGGCGCGTACCCTGTATGGCGACCATGACCGTTTCGTCGACACGTACTTCAAGACCTTCCGTGGCATGTACTTCACCGGTGACGGTGCGCGTCGCGATGAAGACGGCTACTGGTGGATCACCGGCCGTGTGGATGACGTGCTCAACGTTTCCGGGCACCGCATGGGCACCGCCGAGATCGAAAGCGCCATGGTTGCCCACCCGAAAGTCACCGAGGCGGCCGTGGTTGGCGTACCTCACGACATCAAGGGCCAGGGCATCTATGTGTATGTCACCCTGAAAAACGGCGAAGAGCCGAGCGAAGCGTTGCGCCTGGAGCTGAAAAACTGGGTGCGCAAGGAAATCGGCCCGATCGCTTCGCCGGATGTGATCCAGTGGGCGCCGGGCTTGCCGAAAACCCGTTCGGGGAAAATCATGCGCCGTATCCTGCGCAAGATTGCCACGGCCGAGTATGACGGGCTGGGGGATATCTCCACCCTGGCTGACCCGAGCGTGGTGCAGCATCTGATCGATACCCACAAGACCATGAGCGTCGCGTAAGCGGGTCTAGGGGACCAAGCCCCATTCGGTGTAGGCCGGGTGGGGCTTTTTTGTGGGAATTCACTGTGAAATACCATCAATGTGGGAGCTGGCTTGCCTGCGATAGCGGTGGGTCAGCTAACCCATTTGAAACTGACCCACCGCTATCGCAGGCAAGCCAGCTCCTACAATAGGGTAGGGTGGCTGACAGACCGTTCTCAGCACCAAGCCAATAAATATCGGTTTATCTCGTAGGGCATTTCTGAATGTTACCCAGTGGTGCAAATGTGTAACCTTGCGCCCAAACATGAGGCAAAGTGCTACATCCATGCCGCGAAAACGCCCGTTTCAGACACCCGGCAAAATAAGATCAAACGCTACACTTGCCGGAATAGAAGGGTTTGCGAATAATAGGCCCGCAATTTGCAGCGTTAATAGGTTGAATATCTTTTGCCATTGCATAAAAAGCAGAGGCTGTCAATATGTCGGAGTCGTTTTCTCGGTGCTTCTGTAAATTGTTGTCGCATTGAGGAAATATCGGCTTCCGGCCTGTCGTTAGAATGCCGATCACTCGCTCGTCGTCGCCGTGTTGAACTGGTGTAGGACGCAGCACCGCTATTCGGTTTCACTCAGTCGCATCGTGGGCCATGGCTCATACTGCTGTTTTTGTCCTATACCGATGGAGTCCCAAGATGAAGAAACTCGTGCTGTTGGGCGCCCTGGCGCTGTCCGTGCTGTCCATGCAGGCCTTCGCTGAAGAGAAACCGCTGAAAATTGGTATCGAAGCAGCCTACCCTCCGTTTGCCTCGAAGGCGCCGGACGGCAACATCGTCGGTTTCGACTACGACATCGGCAACGCCCTGTGCGAAGAGATGAAGGTCAAGTGCACCTGGGTCGAGCAGGAATTCGACGGCCTGATCCCGGCGCTCAAGGTACGCAAGATCGACGCGATCCTGTCGTCCATGTCCATCACCGACGACCGCAAGAAATCCGTGGACTTCACCAACCGCTACTACCTGACCCCGGCACGCCTGGTGATGAAGGACAGCGTCACGGTCAGCGACAGCCTGGTTGAGCTCAAGGACAAGAAGATCGGCGTACAGCGCGGTTCGATCCATGACCGTTTCGCCAAGGAAGTCCTGGCGCCTAAAGGTGCGACCATCGTTCCCTACAGCACCCAGAACGAAATCTACCTGGACGTGGCTGCCGGTCGCCTTGATGGCACCGTGGCTGATGCGACCCTGCTTGAAGACGGTTTCCTGAAGACCGACGCTGGTAAAGGCTACGGGTTCGTAGGTCCTGCATTCACCGACGCCAAATACTTCGGCGACGGCATCGGTATCGCGGTACGTAAAGGCGACAAGGCCAACCTGGACCGCATCAACGCAGCCATCGCCGCGATCCGCGCCAATGGCAAGTACAAAGAAATCGAGAAAAAGTATTTCAACTTCGATATTTACGGCGCTGACGCCAAGTAAACCTTCGCAGTTGTCTGTCTGAAATGGCGCAAGCACCAGGATCTCTGAAGTTTGCGCCATTTTTTCATCCGCCTTTTCGAGGACCTGAATCATGTTGAAAGGCTACGGGGCCGTTATCCTCGATGGCGCATGGTTGACGCTTCAGCTCGCCTTGTCGTCCATGGCCTTGGCCATTGTTCTGGGTCTGATCGGAGTTGCCTTGCGCCTGTCGCCGGTCCGCTGGCTGGCTTGGTTGGGTGACCTGTACTCCACGGTGATCCGCGGGATCCCCGACCTGGTGCTGATCCTGCTGATTTTTTACGGCGGCCAGGACCTGCTCAACCGTGTCGCGCCGCTTTTGGGCTACGACGACTATATTGACTTGAACCCCTTGGCCGCCGGTATCGGCACCCTGGGTTTCATCTTTGGCGCCTACCTGTCGGAAACCTTCCGCGGTGCGTTCATGGCCATCCCCAAGGGGCAGGCCGAAGCGGGCATGGCCTATGGCATGAGCCCGTTTCAGGTGTTTTTCCGGGTGATGGTGCCGCAGATGATCCGCCTGGCAATCCCCGGCTTTACCAATAACTGGCTGGTATTGACCAAGGCCACCGCGCTGATTTCGGTGGTGGGCCTGCAAGACATGATGTTCAAGGCCAAGCAGGCGGCAGATGCCACCCGCGAACCTTTTACCTTCTTCCTCGCGGTGGCGGCGATGTACCTGGTGATCACCAGCGTCTCGTTGCTGGCCCTGCGTTACCTTGAGAAGCGCTACTCGGTAGGCGTAAAGGCGGCTGATCTATGATCTTCGACTACAACGTCATCTGGGAGGCCATGCCGCTGTACCTTGGCGGCCTGCTGACCACCCTCAAACTGCTGCTGGTCTCGCTGTTCTTCGGCCTGCTCGCCGCCGTGCCCCTGGGCCTGATGCGGGTGTCCAAACAGCCGTTGGTCAATGGCACGGCCTGGCTCTACACCTATGTGATCCGCGGCACGCCGATGTTGGTGCAGCTGTTTTTGATCTACTACGGCCTGGCCCAGTTTGAAGCGGTGCGCGAGAGTGTCCTCTGGCCGTGGCTGTCCAGCGCAACCTTCTGCGCATGCCTGGCCTTTGCCATCAATACCAGCGCCTACACCGCCGAGATCATTGCCGGCAGCCTCAAGGCCACGCCCCATGGCGAGATCGAAGCGGCCAAGGCCATGGGCATGTCGCGCTACAAGCTGTACCGCCGCATCCTGCTGCCATCGGCCCTGCGCCGGGCGCTGCCGCAGTACAGCAACGAAGTGATCATGATGTTGCAGACCACCAGCCTGGCCTCCATCGTCACCCTGATCGACATCACCGGTGCCGCGCGCACGGTGAACGCCCAGTACTACCTACCGTTTGAAGCCTATATCACCGCAGGCCTGTTCTACCTGTGCCTGACGTTCATCCTGGTGCGCCTGTTCAAGTTGGCCGAGCGTCGCTGGTTGAGCTACCTGGCACCCCGGAAGCACTGATATGGAACGCATCGAGCACGTACTGCCCTGGGGGCACCTGGGTTGCGAGCGCCAGTTGACGGTATTCCGTTTTGGCCATGGCGAGCGCAAGGCGTATATCCAGGCCAGCCTGCATGCCGATGAGTTACCGGGGATGCGCGCCGCCTGGGAGCTGAAAAAGCGCCTGGCCGAACTGGAACAGCAAGGTGCCCTCAACGGGGTGGTCGAGCTGGTGCCGGTGGCCAACCCGATGGGCCTGGGCCAATTGCTGCAAGGCAGCCACCAGGGGCGTTTCGAGGTCGGCACCGGCAAGAACTTCAACCGGGATTTCGTCGAGTTGAGCGAGCCGGTTGCGGCCTTGCTGGAGGGCCGGCTGGGGGATGATCCCCACGCCAACGTGCGCATGATCCGCCAGGCGATGGGCGATGCGCTCCGTGCACTGCCCGAGCCGAGCAGCCAGTTGCAAGGCATGCAGCGGGTCTTGCTGGGCCATGCCTGCACTGCCGATGTGGTGCTCGACCTGCACTGCGACGCCGAAGCCGCGCTGCACATGTACGCGCTGCCCCAGCACTGGCCGCAGTGGCGCTCGTTGGCGGCGCATTTGAATGTGAAGGTCGGCCTGCTGGCGGAAGACTCCGGCGGCAGCTCGTTTGACGAGGCCTGCTCGTTGCCGTGGCTGCGTTTGTCGCGGGCATTTGCCGAGGCGCCGATCCCCCTGGCGTGCCTGGCCACGACCCTGGAGCTGGGCGGCCAGGCCGACACGGGGCGCGATGAGGCGATTTTCCACGCCCAAGGCATCCTCGCATTCCTCGCCGAACAGGGCCTGATCAAGGGGCAGTGGCCGGCGCCGCAACATGAACCGTGTGAAGGCGTGCCCTTTGAAGGCACCGAATTGCTGTTTGCCCCCCACGCCGGGGTGATCAGTTACCTGCGTAAAGCCGGGGACTGGGTGGACGCCGGCGAACCGATTTTTGAAGTGATTGACCCTTTGGCCGACCGCGTCAGCATTGTCTGTGCCGGCACGCCGGGGGTGTTGTTTGCCGTTGAACGGCTACGTTATGCCCAAGCGGGTTTCTGGCTGGCCAAGGTGGCGGGGCGCGAAGCGTTGCGTCACGGGCGCTTGCTCAACGACTGACCAACTGTTTTTGTGAGAACCGACCGCATGTACAAACTTGAAGTCCAAGACCTGCATAAATGCTATGGCAGTCATGAAGTGCTCAAAGGCGTGTCCCTGGCCGCCGCGGCCGGTGATGTGATCAGCATCATCGGTTCCAGTGGTTCGGGTAAAAGTACCTTTTTGCGCTGCATCAACCTGCTGGAGCAGCCCCACGCCGGCAAGATCCTGCTCAATAACGAAGAGCTGAAACTGGTGCCCAACAAGGACGGCGCCATGAAGGCTGCCGACCCCAAGCAGCTGCAGCGCATGCGTTCGCGCCTGTCGATGGTGTTCCAGCATTTCAACCTGTGGTCGCACATGACTGCCCTGGAAAACGTCATGGAAGCCCCGGTGCATGTGCTGGGCATGTCGAAAAAAGACGCCCGTGAAAAGGCCGAGCACTACCTGGCCAAAGTCGGCGTGGCCCATCGCAAGGATGCGTTCCCCGGCCATATGTCCGGTGGCGAGCAGCAGCGCGTGGCGATTGCCCGGGCGCTGGCGATGGAGCCTGAGGTGATGCTGTTTGACGAGCCGACTTCGGCCCTCGACCCGGAGCTGGTTGGCGAAGTGTTGAAAGTCATGCAGGACCTGGCCCTGGAAGGCCGGACCATGGTGGTGGTGACCCACGAAATGGGCTTTGCCCGTGAAGTGTCCAACCAGTTGGTGTTCCTGCACAAAGGCATTGTCGAAGAGCGTGGCAACCCGCGTGAAGTGCTGGTCAACCCGCAGTCCGAGCGGTTGCAGCAGTTCTTGTCCGGGAGCTTGAAGTAAACAAGGCTGCGTTTGTGCACTGGAATAGTGCATGCTTGGCAGCCTTGAGGTTGGCCTCGATTCCCTGTGGGAGCTGGCTTGCCGGCGATGGCGGTAAGCCAGTCCCACCGCTATCGCCGGCAAGCCAGCTCCCACATTAGATCTCTGTTTGCTTTGAGATTTGTGTTGGTTTACGGGCTAGCATTGGCCCTTGTCTTCATTACCGTTTTCGCTTCGGATAGCCCTCCATGACAGCCCATCGCATCGGTTTCCTGATTTGGCCCAGCACTAAAGCCCTGACGCTTGCGCTGGCTGAGGAGGCCTTGCGCGTGGCCCAGCGGGTGCATCCGGATGTGGTCTACGAGGTGTCATTCCTGCAGGCCGAGCCACCGCTCGACGGCGAGTGGACATTGCCCGGCGAACCCTGGGCCGGCAAGCTGGAAGGCTTCCAGAAGCTGTTCCTGCTGGCCGATGAGCCGCCTACGGTAATCGCGTCCCAGCTGGGCACCGCGCTCAAGCAACTGGTGCGCGCCGGCTGCGTGATCGGCGGCTTGTCGGCGGGGGTGTATCCCCTGGCGCAACTGGGCTTGCTCGACGGTTATCGCGCCGCCGTGCACTGGCGTTGGCAGGACGACTTTGCCGAGCGTTTTCCCAAGGTCATCGCCACCAGTCATTTGTTCGATTGGGATCGTGATCGCCTGACCGCCTGCGGTGGCATGTCGGTGCTCGACCTGCTGCTGGCGGTGCTGGCCCGTGACCACGGCGCCGAACTGGCCGGTGCGGTCTCCGAAGAGTTGGTGGTAGAACGCATCCGCGAAGGCGGCGAGCGCCAGCGTATCCCCCTGCAAAACCGCCTGGGTTCCAGCCATCCGAAGCTGACCCAGGCGGTGTTGCTGATGGAGGCCAATATCGAAGAGCCGCTGACCACCGACGAAATCGCCCAGCATGTATGCGTGTCGCGACGACAACTGGAGCGGATCTTCAAGCAATACCTCAACCGCGTTCCCAGCCAGTACTACCTGGAGCTGCGCCTGAACAAGGCGCGCCAGATGCTGATGCAAACCAGCAAGTCGATCATCCAGATCGGCCTGTCCTGCGGCTTCTCCTCGGGGCCGCACTTCTCCAGTGCCTACCGCAACTTCTTTGGCGCCACCCCCCGTGAAGACCGCAACCAGCGGCGCAGCAGCAGCCCGTTCGAGCTCTCGTCGGTGCCCTCCGAGCGCGGCTGAGTCGCGGGTTTATTCCTCCATTGGCCTCGGCGTGCCCGGGGCGGGCAGTTCTATGCCGAACGCGTCGAACATTGCCTCTTCCACACCCAGTTCGTAGCCTGTCTGGCGGTAATAGTTGCGCAGCAACTCAAGGCTCTGCTCGGACAATGGGTTGCCGCTCAAGTCAGAGTCATCGTTGAGTGGCAAGGGCATCTCCATCAGGTCGCTGGGCAGTTCGGTGATTTGGTTGTCGCTCAGGTCCAGCACCCGCAGGCGACCCAGGCTGAACACCCCCTCCGGCACTTGTACCAGCTCGCAGTTGTGCAGGTAGATTGACTTCAGGCGCGTCAGGTTGCGCAGGTCCGGCAACAGGGTCAGCGGGTTGTCGCTCATGTCCAGGTATTCCAGGTGGACCAGGCGCGAGAGCTGTTCCTGGCTGTTGGGCGTCAGGCGGATCTGGTTGTCCGCCAGCTTCAGGTAGCGCAGGCGTGGAAGGTTGAACACCGTCGTGGGGATGTCGAGCAATGCGTGGCCCTCAAGGGTCAGGTTGATCAGGTTGGGAAGGCAGCGCAGCAATCCATCGACCTGTTGATTGGTGCCGTCGCCGATGATTTCCAGCAGGCTCACATGGTTGAACCGGGCGTTCAGCTGGGGCATGTCCCCCAGCAGTTGCCCGTGAAACACCAGCTTGTAGCTGCGGCGGATGACGCTGTTGGAGTCGTCCAGTTCGCTTTCCCGCCGCCAGCAGCGTTCGAGCAGGTCTTTGAAGTGCAGGCGGCGGATCTGTTCTTCGGCCCGGGCGCCTTCATCCAGCACGGTGTCGAGCAGAGGGTCCCTTTGCGGGATGTCGAGGGCCCAGGCCTGCAGCTGGGTTTGCATCTGTGGGTACTCGAGGGCCAGGCGCTCGACTTCGGCGGGAGCGTTGTTCAGGTCGCCGGGCAGTTGGAAGTACAGGCGGCTGGCTTCACGGGTGTCGAGCCGTGGGTACAGCGCCTGGAGCTGTTGCAGTTGCGGCTGGGGCGCCTGGACATTCCAGTGTTCGGCCGTGCGCTGGCAATAGGTCTTGAGACGTACCAGGGTTTGTTCGGACAAGGGGTTGCCCGATAGATCAAAGGCTGCGGCAACGATGGCGGGCAACTTGAACCCGGCTTCGGGAATCCGCTCGATGGCGTTATGGCTCAGGTCTACCCGGCTTCGCAAGACCCTGCCGGAGAGCAGCGCCGGTGGAATCTCCCGCAGGCCGGTGTTGCTCAGCGACACACTGGTCAGCCCCGTCAGGCGATTGAAGTCCGGCACCCAGGCCAGGCGATTATTGGCCAGGTCCAGGTGCTTGAGCTGGGGCATGCCGGAAAGGGCCAGGGCGCTGGCGGGGTTCATTTCGATGGCGCAGCGGTCCAGGCGCAGATGGGTCAGTCGGTTCAGTTGGGCAATGGTCTTGGGCAGGTGAACCAGGGTGTAGCGGTCGATGGACAGTCGCTCCAGTCCCGTAAAACTGCGCAAAAACTCATCCACCTGCAGGGCGGCCCCGTTGCCGGTCAGGCTCAGTGACGAGATGTGCCTGAACGGTGTACGCATGGCCGCCAGCGTGCCGCTGATGGGGTAAGCCAGCCGCAGGGTGAAGCGCGGTACGCCGCCCTGGGCATCGGCATCCAGTTCGGTTTCACGGCGCCAGGCCGCCTCAAGCGTATCAAGGAACAGTGAGCGGTAGGTGCGCTCCTGGGTCGATACCTGTTCATCCTCGGCCCAGGGCGTCAGGTCCTGGCGGATCATTGGGTATTCGCTCTCCAGCTGTTGCAGGGCGACCCTTCCGGCCTCCAGGTCGCCCGGCAGGCCAAGGATCAAGTGATTGATCTCTTCGTTGCTGAGGGTGGGGTACAGGCGCTGGGCCAGTTCGACATCCGCGCTGGGGGCTTCTATCTCCCAGTGGCCGCCGGTCCTTTGGTAATAGGCCTTGAGCTGTTCCAGGATGGGGCGTGACAGCGGGTTGGCGGAAAGATCGAACTTGCGGCTGGTATCGGCCGGCAAATTGAAGAGCGCGGCCGGCAGTTCGCGAATCTGGTTGTTGGACAGGACCACCAGTTCCAGCTGCGGGCGGCTGAGTATGTCCGCCGGCAGTTCACGCAAGCCGGTGTGGCTCAGGTCCAGGTGTTGCAGGGCGGGCATGTTGGCGACGCTGAAGGGCAAGCCCAGGGGGTTGTTGTACAGGTCCAGGGTCATCAGGCGGGTCATGCCGCTGAGGGCTGCCTGGCTTTCTTCGGTCAGGGTGATATTGCAGGTGTTTAAGACCAGGGCGGTGAGGTTGGGCAATTGCGGGATGCTCGGTGGCAGGTGCCCCAGGGCAAACTGCTTGATGCTCAAGTGCCGCAGCCGGGGGAACAGTTGCAAGAAGTCATTGACCTGCAAGGGTGTGTGTTCGCCCTGCATCTCCAGCAGGCTGATGTGCTCGAAACGCGCCGTGAGCCTGGGCAACTCGCCGTAGATGGGGATTGTCAGTTGCAGCTTGTGGCCATTGAGGGTCAGGGGTTCGTGGTAGTGATCGATTTCGGTTTCCTGGCGCCAGCCGCGTCTGATTTCCTGGGCCCACAGCGCGCGATTGCGGCGAGCGTACTGATATTCCTGGGGGGCCAGCGGGGTTTCGCTCAAGGGGTGGAAGGCCGGTGTCATGGCCTCCCAGATGGCCAGCTCAAGGTCTAGCCTGTTGTATTCGGCTTGCAGGGTGGCCAAGGTCGCCAGGGCCCCTGTTGGCCGGTCTTCCAGGGTTTGCACCACTTCGGCGATCTGTTGTGGGTTGAGGCTGGGCAGCAGGTGGTGCGCGCGCTCCTCAAGGGTGGGCGGTCGGGTTGCGGCCGGTTGGGAAGGGCCGGCGGCCTGGTAGCCGTCCATGCCGCCACGCAGGCGCATGACCTGGGGGTCATAGGTGGGTTTGCGATAGAGGTCTTTGTGCAGCCAGCCGCGCAACTGATCGCGATCCACGGCATATTCGCCAATCACTTGGCGCAGGCGTTCGCCCTGGCCTGCCTGGAGGTTGAGGGCATGGCGCTGGCGGTCCGGGAGGGCCTGGAGCACTGCGTTGTAAAAATCGCTCTCGGCCGACCCCGGGCCCTGGTCGGCGTGCGCGGTGTAGTGGCCTGTTTCGGTGTAGACCAGCGTGCGCCTGGTCGGCGCCTCTGCGCTCCCGATCGCCTCCAGCAAGGGGCCGTCGATACGGTACTGGCGGACCTCCAGGCGCAGGTTGGTCGACCATCCGGGCAAACGTTCCAGGGATAACAGGCTGAGCAGGTGTGTGTCCGGGTTGTCGATGGCGTCCAGATACAGCCCCTCGTAGGCCCGGGTGGTGCGGACATCCAATTGGGCCGAGGCCGCCTGCGCAACAATGCGCGCAGGCACCGTGCCCTGGTCGATTTGTCGCCATTCTTCCCCGCTGGCACCGGCCAGCAGTTCCTCGGCGACGCTGGTGGGCAACCCGGGCTCGGGCGCCGCGTCGATGATTTTTTGCAGCGAAGGGGTCTGGATACGTTCTGCTGTGCGGTAATGGGAGTCGAACAGGGCGAAGCGTTTGAGGTAGGCAAACCGGGCGATTTTCTGGCGCAGGGCGGCGACGCGCAGGTGGGCGTCAGGCGTGGCAAGCTCGGCAGGCTCTTCCAGGAGTGCCTTGCGTTCCGGTTCATTCAGGCTTTCCAGCAGAATGTGCAGTAAATCACCACGCTTGAGTTGGGCTTCGTGGACTTGCACCACACTCGCCCCTGGGCGGCCGGCAAACTCCCATTGGGTTTTGCCGCTGGGGTCGAGAAAGCGCAAGGTCCTGGAGGCAGGCCATAACCCGGAGCCGGTCAGCACTTGCAACTGGGTCTGGGGGTCGGCCTGGCGATAAATCATGGGGTCGTTGCTGTTCAACTGCGTGATGAAGTCTTGCAGGGACTGGTCGATCTGAAAGCGCTTGAGGCTGTCGGCCAGCAACGGCGGAGGTGCCTGATGGTTGAGGTGCATGCTGCGCAGGGCGTTGTCATGGGTGCCGCTGACGCTGCGCACCTGTTGCAGTTGGGCGTCGCTGAGGCCGTCGGTCTGGTAGCCGAGACGGCGCATCAAGGTGGCACTGTCCCAGCTCAACGGGCGCTCCAGTTCCGTGATCCAGGCCCCCTGGCCGTTGGTCATCACCGCCGGCTGATAGGCCGATGGCCGGGTCGGGTGTTGTATGAAATAGCGCTGGCTGGAGGGGTCTTGCCGCAGGTTGTAGTGGCCGTCGTCCAGGCGCAACAGGTTGTTGCCGTTGTAACGGTACAGGCCTTGTGCGTCGGGGCGCAGGGTCTTGGGCGGTACGCGCGCGTGGCGATAGGGGGCCAGGTCAGGGTGCCACAGGCGGGCGCTGCCGTCGGGTGTGGTCACCGGTGTGTGGCTGTCGATAAAGCGCAGGCTCTCAACCGGCAGTACCTTGCGCAGAATGCCCTGGGCGATGGGGACTCCGGTGGCAAACAGGCCCAATTGCACCACTTGCTCGACAAGCCCCATGCCATGCACAAAGGCTTCCTGCACCCGGCCTTCAGACCAGTCGATGATCCCTTCAAAGGCTTCGTCCAGCAGTTGATAGGCGGTGTAGCCGAGCATCAGCAGACCCAGCGGCGCAACAAACGGTGCGACAAACAAGGTGGCCACTTGCAGCACCACCGAGGCGATTTTTTGCACCAGGTCCCAGCGCTCCCAGCGCGCTTGCTGGTTGACGCTGGCGGTGGACACCGCCTGGCTACTGGCATCGTCCAGCAGTTTGCTCAACTTCATCTGATGCAGATGCTGGAACAGCGGCTGCTTGATGGGGATGCCACGCACTTGCAGGTTGGGCCGCTCCACATCGGTTGCCCGCCAACTGGGCAGCGGGTCGCCTGGCGTATGGGGATGCCAGGTCACTTCGGAGAGGCGGCGGGTGAGGTCGGCAAAAAAACGGCCGGTATCGGCGTGGCTGACAAAACGACTGAAGAATTGTTGAAAGTCCGTGGAACGCAGGCGTGCGCTGAGCGCCTGGACAAACGCCTGGGCGCTGGCATATTGCTTGATTGGGTGTTGCGGGTCGTCGGGGATATAGACAATCACCGGCACCACCTCGCGGCTCGTCTCCAGGTGCTGCGCAAACAGGACGATCCCGCTCAGGCGGCTGGACATGATCACCAGCTCGTGGGCGATCAGTGCCGGGCGCGAGTGGCCGTGATTGATCAGGCTGTGCATTGCGTCATACCCGGCTTGTGGGAGATCGCCCTTGAGCAGTGCCATGTACAGCACCAGATGGAGGGCGCTGGTCAGGCTTTGCGTCACCCGTGCCTGCAACACGGCCCTGGCCACGGGGTTGGCCAGCCCCAGATAGTCATGGAGATAGCGCTGGTAGCGGCCACCGATATCCAGGTCGCGGCACAGGGTGGCGAATTGCGCGATGCTGATTTTTGCATCAACCGCCGGCAGGCTTTGGAAGTGCCCGGCGGCATTGGGTTGGGTGCTGAAGCCGGAGTGCTGCTGGTAGGCCCCGGGCTCGGCTTCGGCAGGTTCAAAGTTATGCAGGGCGGCCTGCAGCACGGACACGCTCCAGGTGCGCGCAGCACCGGCCTTGACCTGGAACCCGGCGAGGGTCAGCGGGACATAGAGTTGCAGCCAGGTGCTGTGCACATCCAGATCCAGGCCATAGTGGCGCTTGAGCGCCGGTTGCAGCAGCTCGGCGCCGAAGGTCTCAGGGCTTTTGAGCCCCGCCAGGGCCTTGTCCACTTGGTTCTGCCGGGTCCAGGCGTCACTGTTGAGGCGCTTGAGCGTTTCATGCTGGGCGGCCGAGGCGTTTTTGTACCAGTCGGGGAAGCTCGGCGCCAACTCGCGCAGGGCCGAGCGCCTGGCGGGGGTGGCGTCCCCGAGCCAGCGAGGAATGGCCTGGGCGAGGATGGCGTGGTGCGCCTGGGGGGTGGCTGGGGCAGGAAGGTGGGGCAGAGGCATGGGGTCGGTCCTTGACGCGGTTAATGTCTTGCCAGCAGACCAGTCGGCACCCGACCGACGGCGGTAGATAGTTGCTGCGGTATGCTTGGGCGCCGTTGCGAAGATCACCTGCCCACGGAGTGGGCGCACGGTTTAAACTGCGCCATTGCGACGCTATTTGTCGCATTGGCGTAAACCCACGCACATCGCGGGTTAGCGCTATAAGAAGTTGTCGCTTGGCGGCAAGGCTGCACTGAAAACTGTCCTTACAATCCCTGCATCGCCCGCCAGTTCCAGGCAGGCGTTCCTCTTCAGGAGACTCCGATGTCCGTTGAGCAAACCCCGGTGCAACGTGCCGATTTCGACCAGGTCATGGTGCCCAACTATGCCCCTGCCGCCTTTATCCCTGTGCGTGGCGAAGGTTCCCGCGTGTGGGACCAGTCGGGTCGCGAGCTGATCGATTTTGCCGGTGGCATCGCAGTGAACGTGCTGGGCCACGCCCACCCGGCGCTGGTCAGTGCGCTGACCGCACAGGCCAACAAGCTGTGGCACGTCTCCAACGTTTTCACCAACGAACCGGCCCTGCGCCTGGCCCACAAGCTGATCGACGCCACCTTTGCCGAGCGGGTGTTCTTCTGCAACTCCGGTGCCGAAGCCAACGAGGCCGCCTTCAAGCTGGCCCGTCGTGTGGCATTCGACCGTTTCGGCAGTGAGAAATACGAGATCATCGCCGCGCTCAACAGCTTCCACGGCCGCACCCTGTTTACCGTCAACGTCGGTGGCCAGTCGAAGTACTCCGATGGTTTCGGTCCTAAAATCACCGGCATCACCCACGTTCCCTTTAACGACCTGGCCGCGCTGAAAGCCGCCGTGTCGGACAAGACTTGCGCCGTGGTGCTGGAGCCGATCCAGGGCGAAGGCGGCGTGATGCCGGCCGAGCTTGCGTACCTGCAAGGGGCTCGCGACTTGTGCGACGCCAACAACGCGCTGCTGGTGTTCGACGAAGTGCAGACAGGCATGGGCCGTACTGGCAACCTGTTCGCCTACCAGCATTACGGTGTGGTGCCGGACATCCTCACCAGCGCCAAGAGCCTGGGCGGCGGTTTCCCGATTGCCGCGATGCTGACCACGGACGCCCTGGCCAAGCACCTGGTGGTCGGTACTCACGGCACCACCTATGGCGGTAACCCGATGGCGTGTGCCGTGGGCGAAGCGGTGATCGACGTGATCAACACCCCGCAAGTGCTGGCGGGTGTCCACGCCCGGCATGACCTGTTCAAGGCCCGCCTGGAGCAGATCGGCAAGCAGTACGGCATCTTCACCGAGATACGTGGCATGGGCCTGCTGCTCGGTTGTGTCTTGAGCGATGCGTTCAAAGGCAAGGCCAAGGACGTGTTCAACGCGGCCGAGAAAGAAAACCTGATGATCCTGCAAGCCGGCCCGGACGTGGTGCGCTTTGCGCCGAGCCTGGTGGTGGACGAGGCGGATATCACCGAAGGCTTGGACCGTTTTGAACGTGCGGTAAAAGCGCTAACACAAGCCTGACAGATACACCTTTATCTGCCGAACCGGATCAAGTGTGGGAGCGGGCTTGCCCGCGATAGCGATCTGTCAGTCGATGTTGTTGTGACTGGCCCACCGCAATCGCGGGCAAGCCCGCTCCCACATTGGGACCTGGGTGATTCCAGGTTCAATGTCCGATATTTTTTATGAAGTTTTCGAGTTAAGGAGTGACACCATGCTGGTGATGCGCCCCGCGCAAATGGCTGATCTGGGCGAGGTACAGCGTCTGGCTGCGGACAGCCCGATTGGTGTCACCTCCCTGCCGGATGACGTTGAACGCCTGAGCGACAAAATTGCCGCCAGCGAAGCTTCCTTCGCCGCTGAAGTGAGTTTCAACGGCGAAGAAAGCTATTTCTTTGTCCTCGAAGACACCGTTGCCGGCAAGTTGGTGGGCTGTTCGGCCATCGTCGCCTCGGCCGGTTATTCCGAGCCGTTCTACAGCTTTCGCAACGAGACGTTCGTCCACGCCTCCCGTGAACTGAAGATCCACAACAAAATCCACGTCCTGTCCCAGTGCCACGACCTGACCGGCAACAGCTTGCTGACCAGTTTCTACGTGGTGCCGGAGCTGGTGGGGTCGGCCTGGTCGGAACTCAACTCCCGTGGCCGCCTGTTGTTTGTCGCCAGCCACCCCGAGCGGTTTGCCGACTCGGTGGTGACCGAAATTGTCGGCTACAGCGACGAGAACGGTGATTCGCCGTTCTGGGACGCCATCGGCCGCAACTTCTTCGACCTCAACTACGCCGCCGCCGAGCGCCTGTGCGGGTTGAAAAGCCGCACCTTCCTCGCCGAACTGATGCCCCATTACCCGATCTACGTGCCGCTGTTGCCCGACCAAGCCCAGGAAGCCATGGGCCAGGTGCACCCGCGTGCGCAGATCACCTTCGACATCCTGATGCGCGAAGGTTTTGAAACCGACCATTACATTGACATTTTCGACGGTGGCCCGACCCTGCATGCACGGGTCTCGGGCATCCGCTCGATTGCCCAGAGCCGCGTGGTGCCGGTGAAGATCGGCGAGATGGTCAAGGGCGTTGGCCGTCAGTACCTGGTGAGCAATGCGCAGTTGCAGGATTACCGTGCGGTGATGCTGGAACTGGACTACGCGCCGGGCAAGCCAGTGACCCTGGACCTGGAAGCGGCCGAAGCCCTGGGCGTCGGCGAAGGCGCCAGCGTGCGCCTGGTAGCGGTTTAAAAAGCAGAGTTTCGCGGGTGGCTGCACAGCGGCCCGTCTGAGGAGATAGCATGATCGTTCGTCCCGTACGCAGCAGCGATTTACCGGCCCTGATTGAGTTGGCGCGCAGCACCGGCACCGGTCTCACCACCTTGCCGGCCAACGAAGAGCGCCTGACCCACCGGGTGGGCTGGGCTGAAAAGACTTTTCGCGGCGAAGCCGGGCGCGGCGATGCCGACTACCTGTTTGTGCTGGAAAGCGACGAAGGCCGCGTGGTGGGGATTTGCGCCATTGCCGGCGCCGTGGGCCTGCGTGAGCCGTGGTACAACTTCCGGGTCGGCCTGACGGTCAGTGCCTCCCAGGAGCTGAATATCTACCGCGAGATCCCCACGCTGTTCCTGGCCAACGACCTGACGGGCAACTCCGAGCTGTGCTCGCTGTTTTTGCACGCCGATTACCGCAACGGCCTCAACGGCCGCATGCTGGCCAAGGCGCGGATGCTGTTTATCGCCGAGTTCCCGCAGCTGTTTGGCAACAAAATCATCGCCGAGATGCGCGGGGTGTCCAATGACGCCGGGCGTTCGCCGTTCTGGGAGAGCCTGGGCCGGCACTTCTTCAAGATGGAATTCAGCCAGGCCGACTACCTCACCGGCGTGGGCAACAAGGCGTTTATCGCCGAACTGATGCCCAAGTTCCCGCTGTACACCTGCTTTTTGTCTGAAGATGCGCGCAACGTGATCGGCAAGGTTCATCCCGATACCGAGCCGGCCTTGAGCATGCTCAAGAGCGAGGGTTTCAGCTACCAGGGCTATGTCGATATCTTCGACGCGGGTCCTGCGGTGGAGTGTGAGACCAGCAAGATCCGCGCGGTGCGTGACAGCCAGGCGCTGGTGCTGGCTATCGGCACGCCGGGGGACGATGCCACGCCGTTTTTGATGCACAACCGTAAACGTGAAGAGTGCCGCATTACCGCCGCGCCGGCGCGCCTGGCTGCCGGCACCCTGGTGGTCGATCCGCTGACCGCCAAGCGCCTGCAACTGGTGGCCGGTGATCAAGTGCGTGCCGTACCGTTGTCTGCTGCCCGGGAGTCGAAATAATGAATTCGCTGTATATCGCAGGGAGCTGGCTGGCTGGCCAGGGTGAGCGCTTTGAGTCGCTGAACCCGGTGACCCAGCACGTGGTCTGGGCTGGCAATGGCGCCAGCGTCGAACAGGTCGAATCCGCCGTGCAGGCCGCACGCCAGGCCTTCCCGGCCTGGGCCGGGCGCCCGCTGGAAGAGCGCATCGGCGTGCTGGAAACCTTTGCCGCCACCCTGAAAAGCCGCGCCGATGAAATCGCCCACTGCATCGGTGAGGAAACCGGCAAGCCGCTGTGGGAATCGGCCACCGAAGTCACCAGCATGGCCAATAAAATCGCGATCTCGGTGCAAAGCTACCGCGAACGTACCGGCGAGAAGAGCGGTCCCCTGGGCGACGCCACTGCCGTGTTGCGCCACAAGCCTCACGGCGTGGTCGCGGTATTCGGCCCTTACAACTTCCCGGGCCACTTGCCCAACGGGCACATCGTCCCGGCCTTGCTCGCGGGTAATACCGTGTTGTTCAAGCCAAGCGAACTGACCCCTAAAGTGGCCGAGCTGACGGTGCAGTGCTGGGTCGAAGCCGGCCTGCCGGCGGGCGTGTTGAACCTGCTGCAAGGCGCGCGGGAGACCGGGATCGCCCTGGCCTCCAATCCAGGCATTGATGGCCTGTTCTTCACCGGCTCCAGCCGCACCGGTAACCACTTGCACCAGCAATTCGCCGGGCGCCCGGACAAGATCCTGGCGCTGGAGATGGGCGGCAACAACCCGCTGGTGGTGGACCAGGTGGCCGATGTGGACGCGGCGGTCTACACCATCATCCAGTCGGCCTTTATTTCTGCCGGCCAGCGCTGCACCTGTGCCCGGCGCCTGCTGGTGCCGGAAGGCGCCTGGGGCGATGCACTGCTGGCGCGCCTGGTTGCCGTCAGCGCGACCATTGCAGTGGGGGCCTTCGACCAGCAACCGCCGCCATTCATGGGCTCGGTGATTTCCCTGGGCGCGGCCAAGGCCTTGATGGCGGCCCAGGAGCTGATGCTGGCCAACGGCGCCGTGGCGTTGCTGGAAATGACCCAGCCCCAGGCGCAGGCCGCCTTGCTGACACCGGGCATCATCGACGTGACGGGCGTGACCGAGCGCGAGGACGAAGAACTGTTCGGCCCGTTGCTGCAAGTGATTCGCTACGCGGATTTCGCTGCGGCGATCAGCGAGGCCAACAACACCCAGTACGGCCTGGCCGCAGGTTTGCTGTCGGACTCCGAGGCGCGCTACCAGCAATTTTGGCTGCAAAGCCGGGCCGGTATCGTCAACTGGAACAAACAGCTGACCGGCGCCGCGAGCACCGCGCCCTTTGGTGGGGTAGGGGCCTCGGGCAATCATCGCGCCAGTGCTTATTACGCGGCGGATTATTGTGCGTACCCGGTGGCCTCGCTAGAGACCTCAAGCCTGGTCTTGCCAGCAACACTGAGCCCAGGCGTAACACTGATCTAAATGTGGGAGCAGGCTTATGTAGGAGCTGGCTTGCCTGCGATGCGAGCACCTCGGTCTTTCAGCCAGACCGAGGGGATGCCATCGCAGGCAAGCCAGCTCCCACACAAGCCTGCTCTCCCAGTTGATTTGTGGTGTATTCAAGTAAATTGATGCCTATAAAAACAGATGTTCGTGGAGCCTCGCCGATGAAATCCTGTGAAGTCAATTTTGACGGTCTCGTGGGGCCGACCCATAACTACGGCGGTCTGTCCTACGGCAACGTCGCGTCCCAGAGCAACAGCCAGCAATCTTCCAACCCCAAGGAGGCGGCGCTGCAGGGCCTGGCGAAAATGAAAGCCCTGATGGACATGGGCTTTGTGCAAGGTGTGCTCGCCCCCCAGGAGCGCCCGGATGTGGCCGCATTGCGCAACCTTGGCTTTGCCGGCAGCGACGCCCAGGTGATCCAGCAGGCGGCCAAGCAGGCGATGCCTTTACTGGTGGCCAGTTGTTCCGCATCGAGCATGTGGGTGGCCAACGCCGCGACCGTCAGCCCGAGTGCCGACACGGCCGACGGCCGCGTGCATTTCACCGCCGCCAACCTCAACTGCAAATACCACCGCAGCATCGAGCACCCGACCACCAGCCGTGTGCTGGGGGCGATGTTTGCCGATCAGCAGCACTTTGCCCACCACGCCGCATTGCCGGCCGTGACGCAGTTCGGTGACGAAGGCGCCGCCAACCACACCCGCTTCTGCCGCGACTATGGCGAGGCGGGCGTGGAATTCTTCGTGTTCGGCCGCAGTGCGTTCGACACCCGCTACCCGGCGCCGCAAAAGTACCCGGCGCGCCAGACCCTCGAAGCGTCCCAGGCGGTCGCCCGTTTGCATGGCCTGCAGGACAGCGGGGTGGTCTACGGCCAGCAGAACCCGGCGGTGATCGATGCCGGGGTGTTCCACAACGACGTGATCGCGGTGGGCAACGGTGAAGTGCTGTTCTATCACGAGGATGCGTTCCTCAATACCGAACAGATGCTCGCCGAACTGCAGGCCAAGCTGGGCAAGCTCGGCGGCAACTTCCAGGCGATCTGCGTGCCCCGCGCCCTGGTCAGCGTCGAAGACGCCGTGCGCTCCTACCTGTTCAACAGCCAGTTGCTGAGCCGCGCCGACGGTTCGATGTTGCTGATCGTGCCCGAAGAGTGCCACAACAACGAGCGCGTCTGGCATTACTTGCAAAGCCTGACCCGTTCCGGCGGGCCGATTGGCGAAGTGAAAGTCTTCGACCTCAAGCAAAGCATGCAGAACGGCGGCGGCCCGGCCTGCCTGCGTTTGCGCGTGGCGTTGAAGGAGGCTGAACTGGCGGCGGTCAATCCAGGGGTTATCATGACGGCGCCGCTGTATGAAACGTTGACCCAATGGGTCGGCAAGCACTACCGCGACAGCCTGCGCGAAACCGACCTGGCCGACCCGCAGTTGCTGCTCGAATGTCGCACGGCATTGGATGAACTGACGCAAATCCTTAAACTGGGCGCGGTTTATCCTTTCCAGATCAATTAAAGCCCCCACGGCTGAGACCTATTTATGACCACCGATACCCTGAAGCTGATTCTTGAAGACACCGACGGCACCCAGCTGGAAACCTCCTGCACCCGCCTCGCCGTGGTGTGGCAGGGCAAGGAAATCTGGATCCAGCACGACGGCCGTGGCCAACTGCTGATCGGCGTGGACGTGGAAGAAGGTGATGCCGAATACGCCAACCTGCTGATGCGCCCCCTGGCCACCAACCTGATGAGCCTGCAGCTGGAAATGGAACCGGCCGACGTTGAAGGTGATGACGACGACCACGTCCACGGCCCAGGCTGCAACCACTAAGGAAGCTGCTCTATGCTCGCCCTCGGCAAACTGCTTGAACTGACCCTCGCCGGTCGTGAACCGGCGCAAAAAATTCAACTGACTGTCGACGGCGTGCAAATGCGCTGGCTGAGCGAAGGGGCGCTGGAAGTCCGGCCGCCCCAGGCTCGCGACAATGGCGCCGATGTGCTGTTGTCCAGTGGCATCCATGGCAATGAAACGGCACCGATCGAGTTGCTCGACCGCTTGCTGCACGGCATTGCCCGCGGGGAGATCAAGCCCCGCACCCGTATTCTGTTCCTGTTCGGCAACCCCGAGGCCATGCGTCGCGGCGAGCGTTACCTGGAACAGGACGTCAACCGGCTATTCAATGGCCGTCACGAACAAAGCATCGGCCCCGAAGCCATACGCGCTGGCGAGCTTGAACAGTTGGCCCGTACCTTCTTCAGCGTGCCCGACCGTTCGCGCCTGCACTACGACCTGCACACGGCCATCCGGGGCTCGAAGATCGAACAGTTCGCCCTGTACCCGTGGAAAGAAGGGCGCCAGCATTCACGTGCCGAACTGGCCCGCCTGCGGGCGGCCGGTATGGCTGCGGTGCTGTTGCAGAACAAGACGTCCATCACCTTCACCGCCTTTACCTACGAACAGCTGGAGGCCGAGTCATTCACCCTGGAGCTGGGCAAGGCCCGGCCATTCGGGCAGAACCAGGGGGTGGACGTCTCGCGCCTGGAAACCCGCCTCAAGCAGATCATCGAAGGCAACGAGCCGGCCACCGAGGGCCTGGACGGCCTGAAGTTGTTCAGCGTGGCCCGGGAAGTCATCAAGCACAGCGATGCCTTCACCCTGCATTTGCCGGCGGATGTGGAGAATTTTTCGGAACTGGAGAAGGGCTACCTGCTGGCCGAGGACATTGCCAAGACCCGCTGGGTGATCGAGGAGGAGGGCGCGCGCATCATTTTTCCCAACCCGAAGGTCAAGAATGGGCTTCGGGCGGGGATCCTGATTGTGCCGACGGATGACCAGGGGCTGGCCTAGGCCCTGTCAGTTGTCATAGCGCTCGCGCAGTGGCAGCCCCAACTCCTTGCGCAGACCATTTTCGGTGAAGGCCTCGGGGTTGGTATCGGTGGGCGGTGTGCTGGGGTCGTCATCAAAGTCGAAGCGGTATTCGGAGGCTGGCAGACCAATAGCTTGTCGTTCTTGCCTGGCAGTTAATGAGCCGTCTTGCGGGTCTTGGATGCCCCCGGGCACCACGCTGCCGGTGACGTAGTTGTACGCGTGGCAGAGTTCATGGAAGAGGATGATGATGCCGGGCTGATCCGGTAGATCGGGCAGGCTATTGCTGGTGTTGATCCAGATGTTACCGCCATAGGACCCGCTTGCGCGCTGGCCGTTTACGAGGTACGCGTTGGGGCTTGGGGCGTCGCTGGCGACAAAGTTGTTTTGCTTGGAGAGGGTGAGCTCATTGATGGTGATAGGGGTGCCCGACTTGAGGGCGGCCTGATGCAGCACAGTGAGCAGTTTTTGCCCTGTGGGCGAATTGAGCAGTAGCCGCAGGTCATCGTGGATGCGTTCGATAAATGACACGCTACCCTTGACGGTGATCCCGCTTTCACTGATGTCTTTGGGCTCTATCAGGGTGGAGCGGGAGGTCGGTTGACCGTTCGGCATCGAGGCGAAGGCTTCTGCGGTTGTCGGGCAATTGATGGCGAGCGTGCTGTGCGTGGTGTGATAGGTGATGTCGTGCGGCTTGAGTGCTGTCACCAGGTCTCGTGTTCCCTGGCCCGTAAAGATGACATTGCTGGAAGGTCCGGCCTTGATATGGTCGCTGCCAGGGCCGCCACTGAGGATGTTATGGCCCGGGCCACCGGTGATGTCGTCATTGCCCTGGCCACCATCAATAAACGAAAAACCGCCGCCCATCACATCGTCGTCGCCTGGGCCGGCGTAGACGGTGATGCGGGCCTCCTTGCTGGCTGTCACGTCATCATCCCCTTCACCGGTATCAATGTAGTTTGAACCGCCGTGGATGATCACGGTGTCATTTCCTGCCCCGGTGTAGAACGAGGCGATCGAGGCGGCGCTGATGATGCTGTCGTCACCCTCGCCGGTATTGACGATGATGGGCGTGTCGATGTTGTCTGCGATGTGGAGCCTGTCATTGCCGCCCTGGGTGATGAAGACCAGGGCCTGGTTATACGCGGGGATAATGCAGTAGTGCTCGTCGTTGATTTCCAGCATCAGCGTGATGCCTGGAAAAAACGGCACGCCCAGGCCTGTGGGCTGGCTGCCCAGGTCGATGTCGGAGTTGGGGACGACAAACTGTAGCCGGTCCATTTCATGAGCGTCCTTGCGCCTGAGTACGAGGTTGTCATGCCGATTCTGTGTGATGAACACCAATTGGTGGGCGTGGGGTGATTTGCGGATTTCGATCGTAACGTGATCGGTTGCACGAACCGGATAGGTCGTGAAGTTGCCCCGGCCACCCTGGACTTCATTGTTGATGTGCAGCGAATGCTCTGCTCCTCGCAAGTCGCCGAAGATGAAATAGACGCCGCGTCGTTGCATTTCGTGCATTTCCCGATCGGCCGGCATGTCTGAAGTGATCAATTACGAGTCTCCCTATTAAGTAAGGGTCGCGGGCTCGCGACGCCGGGTTTACTTGACCGCAGATCGGGTAGGGGAGAGAGGTAATTATCGCTGGCAAAAAAAAGCCGCCCGGTCAGGGGCGGCTTTTGTTCAGCGGCTGCTGGCGTGATCAGACGGCCAGCTTGTGCTGCTCGCTGCGCTGGATGGCGCGGATCTTGTGCAGCGTGTTGGCGCAGGTCTGCGCAGCTTCCTTGCCCTTGTGCACAAAGTGCTCGGAGAAGAAGGCGTGGTGCTCGCTGCCCGCGTGGAAATGATGAGGCGTGAGAGACACCGAGAACACCGGCACTTCGGTTTCCAGCTGCACCTGCATCAGGCCGCTGACCACCGACTGGGCGACAAACTCATGGCGGTAAATCCCGCCGTCCACCACCAGGGCGGCGGCAACAATGCCGGCGTAACGGCCGGTCTTGGCCAGCAGCTTGGCGTGCAGGGGCATTTCAAAGGCGCCGCCGACTTCAAAGAAATCGATGTCCGATTCTTGGTAGCCCTGGGCGAGCATTTCGGTGAGGAAGCCTTTACGGCTTTGATCAACAATATCTTTGTGCCAGCAAGCCTGGATAAACGCGACGCGCTCACCGTGGTGGTGTTTGCTCTTGCTGTCGATTGCGGTGGGTTGCATGTTCTGACTCCTGTTTATGAAAAAAACAGGGCGTTATGAATCGAATGGGATTTAAGGGTGCGAGCGACTATGTCATGCAGGTATGCAATCAGCGTACGGCCCTTAGGTGTCAATCCCGTTCTCTCTTCATCCGGACTATGACCGTCGGCCCCGGGATCACACCGGGTCTGCTGACCTTGGCGCCGTCCTGCGTGAGCAGTTCGAGGCGCCAAGCGCTCGCGGGCTATGCGCATTGCGCGCAATTACCGCCGGTGGGGAATTGCACCCCGCCCTGAGAACGTTGCCGCCAGAACCCTGGCGACGCAGAGTTTTTACCATACATTTCAAAAAACTGCATAGGGTGCTTGTTAATATCGACTATCGACAGATTTGCTGGCAGCCCTTGCAGGTGTCGGCTTGATATTTGCCGGTGATGTCCGCAGTAATCGGTTACAACAGGGAATTCCCCACTCGCAGAGGCCCGCTTGATGTCCGTGATTGATCTTCGTAGTGACACCGTGACCCAACCCACGCCAGGCATGCGCGATGCCATGGCCAGTGCGCCGAGCGGCGATGATGTCTACGGTGAAGACCCCAGCGTCAACCTGCTGGAAGCCGAACTGGCCCAGCGCCTGGGGTTTGCCGCCGCGCTGTTTGTGCCCACCGGCACCATGAGCAACCTGCTGGCGCTGATGGCCCACTGTGAGCGGGGCGAGGAATACATCGTCGGCCAGCAGGCCCACACCTACAAATACGAAGGTGGCGGCGCGGCGGTGCTGGGCTCTATCCAGCCGCAACCCCTGGAAGTGCAGGCGGACGGGTCGCTGGACCTGGCCCAGGTTGCCGAGGCGATCAAGCCGGACGACTTCCACTTTGCCCGCACCCGGTTGTTGGCGTTGGAAAACACCATGCAGGGCAAAGTATTGCCCATGAGCTACCTGGCCGCTGCCCGCGCATTTACCCGCGAGCATGGCCTGGCCCTGCACCTGGACGGCGCGCGCCTGTACAACGCGGCCGTCAAGCTGGGCGTGGAGGCCCGGGAGATTGCCGGGCATTTCGATTCGGTCTCGGTATGCCTGTCCAAGGGCCTTGGCGCGCCGGTGGGCTCGGTGCTGTGTGGCGCCAGTGCGTTGATCGCCAGGGCCCGCCGTTTGCGCAAGATGGTCGGCGGCGGCATGCGCCAGGCCGGTTCGCTGGCGGCGGCGGGGTTGTATGCCCTGGACCACCAGGTGGCGCGCCTGGCCGACGACCACGCCAATGCCCAATGGCTGGGCGATGAACTGCGCCGGGCCGGCTACAGCGTGGAGCCGGTACAGACCAATATGGTCTACGTGCAGATCGGCGAGCAGGCCCAGGCCCTGAAGGCCTTTGCCCAGGCGCGCGGGATCAAGTTGAGTGCCGCGCCGCGCCTGCGCATGGTCACGCACCTGGACGTCAGCCGGGCACAAATCGAACACGTGTTGGCGACATTTGTCGAGTTTTCCCGGAAATGACAGTGCAGACCGTCTAATTGACTGTTTCTATCGTATAAACACGCTGTACCACGGGCAAAGGGCCGATATAATGCGGCCCTTTGCCGTCGCTCCGTCTGATTGATGTTGCGCACTGGCCTTTGGCCGCAGCCTCCGTGGAAGAACCTAATGAAAAGCGCAGAAATCCGTGAAGCCTTCCTTCGCTTCTTCGAAGAGCAAGGTCACACCCGTGTCTCCTCCAGCTCTTTGATCCCAGGCAATGACCCAACCCTGCTGTTCACCAACGCGGGGATGAACCAGTTCAAGGACTGCTTCCTGGGCCAGGAAAAACGCGCCTACACCCGTGCTGTCAGCAGCCAGAAGTGCGTGCGCGCCGGTGGTAAGCACAACGACCTGGAAAACGTCGGCTACACCGCCCGTCACCACACCTTTTTCGAAATGCTCGGCAACTTCAGCTTTGGCGATTATTTCAAGCAAGACGCGATCAACTTCGCCTGGACCTTCCTCACCGGCGTGCTGAAACTGCCGAAGGAAAAGCTCTGGGTGACGGTCTACGCCAGCGATGACGAGGCCTACGACATCTGGACCAAGGACGTCGGCGTGCCGGCCGAGCGCATGGTGCGTATCGGCGACAACAAGGGCGCCCCGTACGCCTCCGACAATTTCTGGACCATGGGCGATACCGGCCCGTGCGGCCCGTGCACCGAGATCTTCTACGACCACGGCGCCGATATCTGGGGTGGCCCACCGGGCTCGCCAGAGGAAGACGGCGACCGCTACATCGAGATCTGGAACAACGTATTCATGCAGTTCAACCGCACCGCCGATGGCGTGTTGCATCCGTTGCCAGCGCCGTCGGTGGACACCGGCATGGGCCTGGAGCGGATCAGTGCGGTGATGCAGCACGTGCACTCCAACTACGAAATCGACCTGTTCCAAAGCCTGCTGGCGGCGGCGGCCAAGGCTATCGGCTGCGCCAACGAAGACCAGGCCTCGCTCAAAGTGGTGGCTGACCACATCCGTTCCTGCGGCTTCCTGATTGCCGATGGCGTGCTGCCGTCCAACGAAGGCCGTGGCTACGTGCTGCGTCGCATCATTCGTCGCGCCTGCCGCCACGGTAACAAGCTGGGCGCCAGTGGCAGCTTCTTCTACCAGATCGTCGCGGCCCTGGTGGCCGAGATGGGCCAGGCGTTCCCGGAGCTGACACAGAACCAGGCGCACATCGAGCGCGTGCTCAAGGCTGAAGAAGAGCAGTTCGCCAAGACCCTGGAGCAGGGCCTGAAAATCCTCGAGCAAGACCTCGCCGAGTTGAAAGGCGACGTGGTGCCGGGCGATGTGGTGTTCAAGCTCTACGACACCTACGGCTTCCCGATGGACCTGACCGGCGATATCGCCCGCGAGCGCAACCTGACCCTCGACGAGGCCGGTTTCGAGCGCGAGATGGAGGCCCAGCGCGTGCGCGCCCGTTCGGCCAGCGCCTTTGGCATGGACTACAACAGCCTGGTCAAGGTTGACGTGGCCACCGAATTCACCGGTTACACCGCCACCAGCGGCTCGGCCAAGGTGATTGCCCTGTATAAGGACGGGCAGTCGGTCGACGTCTTGAATGAAGGCGATGACGGTGTGGTGATCCTCGATCAGACGCCGTTCTACGCCGAATCCGGTGGCCAGATTGGCGACTGCGGTGTGCTCAAGGCCGCGTCCGGTCGTTTTGATGTGCGTGACACCACCAAGACTGGCGGCGCATTCCTGCACCACGGTGTGCTGGCCTCGGGCAGCCTGGTGGTGGGCGCGCCCGTGCAAACCCAGGTGGACGCCGACGTGCGCCACGCCACCTCGCTGAACCACTCGGCCACCCACTTGCTGCACGCGGCGCTGCGCCAGGTATTGGGCGAGCATGTGCAGCAGAAGGGCTCGTTGGTCGACAGCCAGCGCCTGCGCTTCGACTTCAGCCACTTTGAAGCGATCAAGCCGGAGCAGATCAAGGCCCTGGAAGATATCGTCAACGCCGAGGTGCGCAAGAACACCCCGGTGGAAACCGAAGAAACCGATATCGAGACCGCCAAGGCCAAAGGCGCCATGGCGCTGTTCGGCGAGAAATACGGTGACAACGTGCGCGTGCTGAGCATGGGCGGCAGTTTCTCCGTGGAGCTGTGCGGTGGTATCCATGCCCAGCGCACCGGCGACATCGGCCTGCTGAAAATCATCAGCGAAGGCGGTGTGGCGTCCGGCGTCCGGCGTATCGAGGCGGTGACCGGCGCTGCGGCCCTGGCCTACCTCAATGCAGCCGAAGAACAACTCAAGGAAGCGGCGACCCTGGTCAAGGGCAGCCGTGACAACCTGATCGACAAGCTCTCTGCTGTCCTGGAACGCAACCGCCAGCTGGAAAAACAGCTGGAACAGTTGCAGGCCAAGGCGGCCAGCGCAGCGGGCGACGACTTGTCGGCCTCGGCCCTGGATATCAAGGGCGTGAAGGTTCTGGCCGCACGCCTGGACGGTCAGGACGGCAAGGCGTTGTTGGCCTTGGTCGATCAGTTGAAGAACAAGCTCGGCCGCGCAGTGATCCTGCTCGGCAGTGTCCATGAGGAAAAGGTCGTACTGGTTGCCGGTGTAACCAAGGACCTGACTGGCCAACTCAAGGCTGGTGATTTGATGAAACAAGCCGCTGCGGCAGTGGGCGGGAAGGGCGGTGGTCGTCCAGACATGGCGCAAGGCGGTGGTGTAGACGCCGGTGCCCTGGACGCGGCCCTGGCCCTGACCGTGCCGTTTGTCGAAGCCGGTATTTAAGGCGCTGTTAACGGGCCCATGGTCTAGTCATGGGCGTGTTTAGGTGCTGGACGATTTGTTTATTGGGCGCCCCTTTACGGGCTGAGGCGGCTTAGAAATGGCTTTGATCGTACAGAAATTTGGAGGCACCTCGGTCGGCTCTGTCGAAAGAATCGAGCAGGTCGCCGACAAGGTTAAGAAATTCCGCGATGCCGGCGATGACCTGGTGGTGGTGCTGTCGGCCATGAGCGGCGAGACCAATCGCCTGATCGACCTGGCCAAGCAAATCAGCGGTGATCAGGCGCCGCTGGCGCGTGAGCTGGATGTGATCGTGTCCACCGGTGAGCAGGTGACCATTGCCCTGTTGGCCATGGCGCTGAACAAGCGTGGCGTGCCTGCGGTGTCCTACACGGGCACCCAGGTGCGGATCCTGACGGACAGCGCGCATACCAAGGCGCGTATCCTGCAGATCGACGACCAGAAGATCCGGGGTGACCTGAAGGCCGGTCGCGTGGTGGTGGTCGCCGGTTTCCAGGGCGTCGACGAGCACGGCAATATCACGACCCTGGGCCGTGGCGGTTCCGACACTACCGGTGTGGCGCTGGCGGCAGCCCTGAAGGCTGACGAATGCCAGATCTACACCGATGTGGACGGCGTCTACACCACCGACCCGCGGGTAGTGTCCGTGGCCCAGCGCCTGGACAAGATCACCTTTGAAGAGATGCTGGAAATGGCCAGCCTCGGGTCCAAGGTGTTGCAGATCCGTGCGGTGGAGTTCGCCGGCAAGTACAACGTACCGCTGCGCGTATTGCACAGCTTCAAGGAGGGTCCGGGCACCCTCATTACTATTGATGAAGAGGAATCCATGGAACAGCCGATCATTTCCGGCATCGCCTTCAATCGCGATGAAGCCAAGCTGACCATCCGTGGCGTGCCAGACACCCCGGGCGTGGCCTTCAAGATCCTCGGGCCGATCAGTGCCGCGAACATTGAAGTCGACATGATCGTGCAGAACGTTGCGCACGATAACACCACCGACTTCACCTTCACGGTGCACCGCAACGAGTACGATGCGGCCGAGCGGATCCTGCAGAACACGGCCCAGGAAATCGGGGCCCGTGAAGTGGTTGGCGACACCAAGATCGCCAAGGTGTCGATCGTCGGTGTGGGCATGCGCTCCCATGCGGGTGTTGCCAGCCGTATGTTCGAGTCCCTGGCCAAGGAAACCATCAATATCCAGATGATCTCCACGTCGGAGATCAAGGTGTCGGTGGTGATCGAAGAGAAGTACCTGGAGCTGGCTGTGCGTGCACTGCACACCGCTTTTGAACTGGACGCGCCGGCCCGACAGGGCGAGTAACGCGTTGCCAGGAAGGCGCGGTTGATCCGCGCCTTTCTTTTTTGTCGGGTGAGGGCGCAGGCCTGTTCTTTTGCCCGGGCTCGACAATACTTAGGCATGCCGGGCCATGGCCGCAGGGTCATGGGTCCAAGGCCTTTTTTTGCAGACTGTTGTTCCCGAAATGAAATGCGTGAGGAGAAAGGTATGCTGATTCTGACTCGTCGATGCGCAGAAAGCCTGATTATTGGTGATGGCGAAATCACCGTGACCGTGCTCGGCGTCAAAGGCAATCAAGTGCGGATTGGGGTCAATGCCCCCAAAGAGGTGGCTGTCCACCGTGAGGAAATCTACCTGCGGATCAAGAAAGAGAAGGACGACGAACCAAGCCATTAATTTTTATCGTTTTTTATGTTTGCAAACGGGGATGAAGCTGGTTAATATACGCCCCGTGTTGCGGAGAGCTGGCCGAGTGGCCGAAGGCGCTCCCCTGCTAAGGGAGTACACCTCAAAAGGGTGTCGGGGGTTCGAATCCCCCGTTCTCCGCCATTATTTGCTTAGTACGTTGCAATCTGGTTTTTTCGCTAAGTTGTTGAAATTAAACGAAAAAATAGCTTTACATAGAGATTGAACGGCCTATAATGCGCGGCAACAAATGCACTCGTAGCTCAGCTGGATAGAGTACTCGGCTACGAACCGAGCGGTCACAGGTTCGAATCCTGTCGAGTGCACCATTTAAGAGTTAGTTGCAGCAATGCAGGTAACTTGGCTCCAACCAGTCGTGATCTGGTATAAAACCACAATCTGCACTCGTAGCTCAGCTGGATAGAGTACTCGGCTACGAACCGAGCGGTCACAGGTTCGAATCCTGTCGAGTGCACCATACAAACAAAAAGCCCGCCAAGTGCGGGCTTTTTGCCGTCTGGGGTTTTATTTCCCGGCTGCCGGTTGAGCGTGGCCGTGTAGGAATAGTCTCGGACAGGGAGGTTTTTCTCTCGCCCATGTGTTTTCTTTTCTGCGGCTGTCGTCGCAGTTTCATAAGTGTGGGCAACACTCAGCTTTGTTGCGCAAGCGCTTGTTCTTTCCAGTTTTTTAACGTTTAAAGCGGGCGCACGGTGTATCATTGCGCCCGTCAGCCCCGCCGGGGCTTGTGGAATACCTCCATGGACTTACCCAGTAGTTACTCAGTACCCCGTTTTACCAATCATGAATTGACTGATTGATCCTTCCGGCGTGCCCCGCTGCTGGGAGTGGAGTTCGCCTATGACCGAAGTTGAAGTAAAGAAAACACAAGAAAGCCTGCAGGATCGCCTGGCTCAAGTCGTCGAGCTGCTGCAGCGCCAGCGTGTGGTCGAAGATCTGACCCATCGCCAGGAAGGCCCTCATCAAGACCGGGTCGAGAACCTGGTCCACCGGCAGAACCTCGTCGAATTGCAGCGCAAGCTCGATGACCTGCACTCTGCCGACGTTGCCTACATCCTTGAAGCCCTGCCGCTGGACGACCGTCTGACGCTCTGGCAGCTGGTCAAGGCTGATCGCGATGGCGACATCCTCCTTGAAGTATCCGATTCGGTGCGGGAAACCCTGATCGCCGACATGGACGATCACGAGCTCCTGGCGGCAGCCAAGGAGATGGACGCTGACGAACTGGCCGACCTGGCCCCCGAACTGCCCCGTGATGTTGTGCATGAGCTGATGGAGACCCTCGACGGCCAGCAGCGTGAGCGCGTGCGCTCCGCGTTGTCCTATGACGAGGAGCAAGTCGGCGCATTGATGGACTTCGAGATGGTCACCATCCGCGAGGATGTCAGCCTGGAAGTGGTCCTACGTTACCTGCGGCGCCTCAAGGAGCTGCCGGGGCACACCGACAAGCTGTTTGTGGTCGACTACGAAGGTATCCTCAAGGGCGTGCTGCCGATCAAGCGCCTGCTGGTCAATGACCCGGATAAACAGGTTGCCGAGGTCATGGCCAGCGACCCGGTAAGCTTTCATCCTGATGAAGATGCCTACGATGCCGCCCAGGCATTCGAGCGTTATGACTTGATCTCGGCCCCGGTGGTCGACAAGAACGGTAAGCTGATCGGCCGTTTGACTATCGACGAGATGGTCGACCTGATCCGTGAAGAAAGCGAAAACGAAGTCCTCAACATGGCGGGTCTGCGTGAAGAGGAAGATATTTTTGCGTCAGTCTGGCGATCCCTGAGCAACCGTTGGGCGTGGCTGGCGGTCAACCTGATCACGGCATTTATTGCCTCGCGGGTCATTGGCCTGTTTGAAGGCTCTATCGAGAAACTGGTGGCGCTGGCGGCGCTGATGCCGATCGTGGCCGGTATTGGTGGCAACTCGGGTAACCAGACCATCACCATGATTGTGCGGGCGATGGCCCTGGATCAGGTGAGCACCGGGAACACCTCGCGCCTGATGCGCAAGGAGCTGGCGGTGGGCTTGATCAATGGCCTGGTGTGGGGTGGGGTTATCGGTGTGGTGGCCTACCTGCTGTATGACAGCTGGTCCCTGGGCGTGGTCATGACCGCGGCCATGACCCTCAACCTGCTGTTGGCGGCACTGATGGGGGTATTGATCCCCATGACCCTGGCGCGCCTTGGGCGCGATCCTGCGATGGGTGCCAGTGTGATGATCACGGCCATGACTGACAGTGGTGGCTTCTTCATCTTCCTGGGCCTGGCGACGATCTTCCTGCTTTGAACCCAATAGGAGCCGGCAAGCCGGCTCCTGCATCCAAAGTAAAAATCCCATGCAAAAAAAGCCAGCGCAAGGCTGGCTTTCAGCGTTCAGTTGCCGATTATTCGGCTTCTGCGGCTGCCTCAACGTCGTGGGCAATCAGCGACACCAGCGCGTTTTGCTGACGGTGGGACAGTTGGCGAAACCGCTGTAGCAGCTCACGCTCGTGCAGTGACAGCTCCGGGCTGTCCATGCGCATGTTCAGTTCGTCACCCAGCGCGCCTTCCTGAATAAGGCTTTGCTCCATGCGCGCGATGATTTCAGAGTTCATGCTGCGGTGATGATTGCGAGCCACCTCGGCAATGCGTTCCCGCATTCCGTCTGGCAGACGTACGACGAACTTGTCAGCCGTACGGCTGGAATAAATTGCCTGTTTCAATGGGCGCATATATTTAACCGGTTAGTTCAGGGGAGCGGTTTTTGGAATTGGCCGCAAGATGTGTGTTAGGACAAGGCTTGCGGACAAATGTTCAACCTGAATTGCAAAGAGGCCGCATCATGCCTCAAATTTGCCAGTTCCTTGGCGTCAATTCTGTGACAAATATTGAACTGCATAAAGGCTTTATGCCAGTACTCATTTTCAAATTTGCGGACTGGTTGGAAAACTTTTCTGCCGGCCGATCTGACGGAGGATCAGCCCGCAGGCTCTCGATGCAAGAGGGTTTTCGGGCGCACATCCTATAGCAATGTGGCCTTTTGCCCTTAATTTTAAGACTAGTGGCAAATGGCCGATTTGCGAGCCGAGGCGATATAAGGTCGGGTGGCATGCGGAGGGGATTGGCAGGGTGTCAATCTCTCGTCGCAGAGGCGTTCAGCGCAGGACGGGGTCGAACTTGAAGCGACGCCCGACGACCACGGCGATCACCAATGCGACGGCGAACACGGCGCAGGCGCTGAGGCAAAGGGTCTGCCAGTGCGCCGATGGAGGATTGAGCCCCAGGATGCACGTGGACACGGCCAGGACGAGAAATAGCCAGGCTGGCTTGGTCATGGTGGGCTCGCTTAGAAGATCCAGTGTTCAGAAGAGCTGCTGGCCTGCGTGCCCTGTGTCAGGTGAGCCGACGATTGGCCATTGGCTGTCATCACGGCCAGTTGAGGTCGTTGCTGGGTCTGGTGGCTACCCGTGTGGCTGATCTGTGCCGTATCGCTGTCGCTGCTGGCCTGGAAGTGGAACATCACCAGTACGGCCAAGGCCAGGGCGTTCAGGATCAGAAGTGTGCTGTTCATGGGTGTTTCCCCGTGTTCACGTGCAGGACCGTTTTATAAGCATAAAGAGTGCAGTCATCGTGCCAGCGGTTAATTTGAAAAATATCATTGTAAATCAATGATATAGATTGATCTCAAACGTATGGCTCGTTGCAATATGCAATGATGGCATTTCGCATCAATGCATTTTGCACGATGGCGTGGGTGGGCCCGTGGGCCCAGGTTTATCGCTGGCGGGGCGGGATGAAGGCTTACGCCTAAAAAGCTGACGGACGACATGACAAAACTCACCTTGGCCGTTAACATGCACGCCGTCTGTCGCAACGCCATCTGGCCGTGCGCCTGTCATTAGTCCCAGTAGCTCAATTGGATAGAGCATCCCCCTCCTAAGGGGAAGGTTGGCCGTTCGAACCGGCCCTGGGACACCATTTGCAGTCTCGCCGCCCACCCGGCCGAGACGCTGAAAAACCCCGCTCAGCCTGCGCTGGCGGGGTTTTTTTATGGGTGGCTGCTTTCTTGGCCGTTTGGCCAGTGCCTTCAGCCCGGCTGGCGAGATATATTGTCACAACCTTGTACCGCGCCTTGTGTCTGAGTGCGTCTGACAGGTAACGCAACGGCGAAGGAACTGTTGGCGGTCGAGTTCATCGAAGGCTGCATGCTTGAACGTTACCGGATCCAAATGCTTCTGGGCGCCTGTGTCGTCAGGTGCCTGGGTTTAACGATGCTTCGCCCTCGGTCTATTGTGTCAATAGCCTGAAACCCACTGCAAGGAGCCGCTCGGACCGCCGATGCGCCAGATCTGGAAATCTTTTCGAGCCCTTTATTTCGCCTCCTTGATGATGCTGATCGGCTCCGGCCTGCTCAGTACTTACCTGGCCTTGCGCCTGGCAGCGGATAACGTCGACAGCCTGTGGGTCGGCGCGTTGATGGCGGCCAACTATTTTGGCCTGGTGCTGGGGGGCAAGATCGGGCATCGCCTGATTGCCCGGGTCGGGCATATCCGGGCCTATGCCACCTGTGCCGGGATTGTTGGTGCGGCGGTGCTGGGCCATGGCCTGGTGGATTGGCTGCCGGCCTGGATCGTGCTGCGGATCATCGTCGGCCTCGGCATGATGTGCCAGTACATGGTCATCGAGAGCTGGCTCAACGAGCAGGCGGATGCCAAGCAGCGCGGCGTGGTGTTCAGTGGTTATATGATCGCCTCCTACCTGGGCCTGGTGCTGGGCCAGTTGATTCTGGTCATGCACCCCCAATTGGGGCTTGAGCTGCTGATGCTGGTGGCGCTGTGTTTTGCCCTGTGCCTGGTGCCGGTGGCCATGACCCGGCGTATTCACCCGGCGCCCTTGCACCCGGCGCCGATGGAACCGCGTTTTTTTATCAAACGTGTGCCACAGTCCTTGAGTACGGTCTTGGGGGCCGGCCTGATCGTTGGCTCCTTCTACGGCCTGGCGCCGCTGTATGCGGCCCAGCAGGGGTTGAGCACCGAGCAGGTCGGCCTGTTCATGGGTAGCTGTATTTTTGCCGGCCTGTTGGTGCAATGGCCGCTGGGCTGGCTGTCGGATCGCTATGACCGGGCCCTGTTGATTCGCTGCTTCGCCCTGTGCCTGGCGGTGGCGGCATTGCCGCTGGCGATCATGACCCAGGTGCCGCTGGAAGTGCTGTTTGTCGCCGGCTTCCTGTGCTCGCTGGTGCAGTTCTGCCTCTACCCGCTGGCCGTGGCGTTTTCCAACGACCATGTCGAAGGTGATCGCCGGGTATCGCTCACCGCGATGCTGCTGGTGACCTACGGGGTGGGCGCGAGTATCGGGCCGTTGCTGGCGGGGGTGGTCATGAAGCTGTTTGGCAACCAGATGCTCTATGCGTTCTTCAGCTTGTGCGCCTTGATCCTGGTCTGGCGCATTCGCCCTAAGGCGGTGACCAACCTGCATCAGGTGGACGATGCGCCGCTGCAGCACGTAGCGATGCCAGACAGCATGTCCAGCTCGCCCTTGGTGGCAGCCCTCGATCCGCGTGTGGATGAGCAGGTGGTCCAGGACCAGATGCAAACCGCTGCGCCAGAGCCAGGGCCCGAGGCAGAACCGGAGGTAGAGCTGCAACCTGAGCCTGACCCGGCGGAGCATCCCGACCCGGATGAGCACCCGCATGACTTGAGTCGGGCCCGTCCCTGAAACAAAAAACGGGCAGTTCCCAAAGGAGCTGCCCGTTTTTTTGTGCCTGTGGTTCGGTGTTTACAGGTCGTCGTCTTTATCGAACCGTCGCGCCTCGCGCTGCAGTTGGTAGACAAAGCGCTCGACCTGGCGCTGCACCAGGCCGCTCATATTGTGGAAGCGCACACCGGCAAAGGTGGTGTTGATCCTTTCTTCAACGTGCAGGTAACGCAACTCCACCGCAGTGGTCATGCTGCCAAAGGGCAGGGCGGCGATAAAACGGTCGTAGACCTGGCCCAGTTGCAGGCGCTCGGAGATGTCCCCGTCAAAGCGCAGCTTGCAGCCGGTGGCGGAGATATCCAGCAACTGACCGCTGATAGGCGTCTTGAGTTTCTCGCCGCCCAATTCGATATTTACCAGTTGCGCCAGTTTCAAGGCTGCGCGAAAGGCATTGCGGCGCTGATGGTAGACCACTTCTTCAGGCAGGCTGCCTTTGTAGATACGGTGGCCGTCCTGTGTGCCGATTGTCAGGCTGCCATTACTGTCCCAGGCCACGCGCACGCCTTCGTGAAAGCCTTCGATGCGAAAGGCTTCGCCATTTTCCAGGTAGCGTTCACCGTCGGGCGGGATCATCTCGTCCAGGCTCAGGGTCTTGCTGTCCTTGTCGACCTCCACCAGGTAGCTCTGGAAGCGCTGGTTGCGTTCGTGAAAGGTGATGATCAGCGGGTCGTGGCTCTCTTGCAGCAGCCGCAGGGTGCTGGCAATTTCCAGAGGGGTGGTGAGGACCTTGGGTGGCTGCGGAGCATCTACCGCGCTAAGGGTGTTGAACACGGTTCTTCCATCTCCAGACAAAATACGACTACACGCAAGAACCGGCATTTTGCCAGTATGTGGCGCGCCTTGATAGGGCGCCCGATAAACCGGCGTCAGGCTTGGCTGAGGGTGCTGGGCTTGACCAGTCGCGAGGTGGAGCCCTGGGCGTTATACAGTGCTGGAGGTTCGCCGCCATGCAGGATGCGCAACTGGTTGGCGGTGGTAGCTTGCTGCAGTTGGATCGACTGGCCATTGAGCACATTGGCTTGCTGGCAGTTGATCAACAACTCATTGAGTGCTTTGCTCTGGGCCAGCAACTGGTCGCCGACCGACGAATGGCTGGCCAACTGTTCCAGGCCGCTGTGGTCAGCGGGCAGGCCCAGGCTGAGCAGGATCTGGCTGCGTTTCTGGCCGTGTTGTTCAAGCAGGATGATCAGCGATTGCTTGCGTGCCAGGATGTCTTCCAGCAGGCGCATGTCGCGACCGCACAGGGCCACGAATTCGTCTTGAAGCAGCTCCAGCAGGTGTTGCGCGGGAGCCAGGTCTTCAGTGATCAGTTGCAGCAGATTTTCGTCGTGCATGGCTGGCCTTGGGGTTTAAGCGTCCAAAAGCCCGGCGCAGGCCTGTGCCTAGCGCTCGGCTTTGATGATTTTGCCGGCTAAACGGTCGTTGTCGATCTGATAGCTGCCATCGGCAATCGCCTGTTTCAACTCGGCCACGCGGGCTTTATTGACAATCGGCTGATCGCGCAGCGAGTCAGTGATCTTCTGCAACTGTTGAGCCTCGTTGCTCAAATGGACCGATTCGCCACTTTGCGTCGAAACGGTTTGTTCTGCCTTGGCAGGCACTGCCGGTGCCTTGGCTTCAACGCTGTCCTTGGCCGCGTTGGTACGCGTGCTGCCGGGCGTTGCCTGGGCGTTATTCAATCGGCTGAAATCAATGACCATGTTAAAAAACCTCTGGGTATTTGGACGCTTGCCATGTTTTCGGCCATACCCGGACAAACTTTAGGCGCGATCGACAATAAACCTATGCCTCGCAATATCGTGCGCACAGTGTAGGAAAAGCCAGCGTCCCACGCCAGTAATCTATAACGCCACCTCCACTTGGCCAGGGGCCGTGACACGGGCCTTGATCACCCGCTTGGAGTTGAGGTTCTTGACGCGGATCTGTTCGCTCATCCCGCCATTGGCCAGGGCCTCCCCCGGCATTTTCACGTTCAGGCCGCCACTGCTGGCGGAGATCACCACCTGGTCGCCCTTGCGCACCACTTCTGCCTGTTCCAGGTGAACCAGGGTAATCACCTGGTCGCTGACCATTGGTCGGGTTAATTTCTGCCCAATGGCCTGGTCCACGGAGGTGAGGTAGCCCTGGCTGATCTGGCTGATGTCGCGTTCGCGCATGGCCACGTCTTCAAAACCGATGATGCCGGTGCGCTTGAGTGGGCGGGTAACGGTCACCACTTCGCGGAACAATCGCACCTGGGCCGGCACGAACACGGTCCAGGGCGAGCTGCCGTCGCAGCGTACGCGCACGGTCACGCGGCCAATGGGCTGGGCGGGGCTTTCCAGTGAGCCTGTCAATTCCTTGTCGCACATGGGCATGCGCAAACGCGGGTCCAATGGGTTGACTTGGATCTCATAACGCCCCGGTGTCTGTGTGGTTGCCAGATAATCTTCTACAGTGAACTCAAGAAAGCCTTGAGTGACGCCGATAAGCAGATCAGGCAAGGTGACATTGTCGGCACGGGCCTGGTGGCCTGCGCCCAAGGCAAGCAACGCCATCCAGGCACAGAGCGATCTGCGGTACTGGGGCGAGCCAAGGCGTCGGAAAACTGTCGTTTTGATGTTCATAGCCAATAAAAAGCAAGGCTCGTGCCGTTTTGTGTTGGGTGCGCGTCGTACCCGTAAGTTTTGTAGCGTAGGAGTCTGGGCATGGCAGGTGTAATGGATTCAGTGAACCAGCGCACGCAGCTGGTAGGGCAGAATCGCCTGGAGTTGTTGCTGTTTCGACTCGATGGCAAGCAGCTATATGGCATCAACGTCTTCAAGGTACGGGAGGTGCTGCAATGTCCCAAACTCACCATAATGCCCAAGTCCAACCCCGTGGTGTGTGGCGTGGCCAACATCCGTGGCTCGACGATTCCGATTCTTGACCTGGCGATGGCCACCGGTACTTCCGGCCTGCAGGACCGCGAGAGCCCGTTTGTGATCATCACCGAATACAACACCAAGACCCAGGGGTTCCTGGTGCGCTCGGTGGAACGTATCGTCAACATGAACTGGGAAGAGATCCATCCGCCACCCAAGGGCACCGGGCGCGATCACTACCTCACGGCAGTGACCCGGGTCGATAACCAGTTGGTGGAAATCATCGACGTCGAGAAGATCCTCGCGGAAGTAGCGCCGACGTCGGAACAGATTTCGGTGGGTGTGGTCGATGAGCAGACCCAGCAAAAAGCCCTGACCCTGCGGGTGCTGACGGTGGATGACTCGTCGGTGGCGCGCAAGCAGGTGTCCCGTTGCCTGCAGACGGTGGGCGTCGAAGTAGTGGCGCTCAATGATGGCCGCCAGGCGCTGGACTATCTGCGCAAGCTGGTGGACGAAGGCAAGAAGCCGGAAGAAGAATTCCTGATGATGATTTCCGACATCGAGATGCCGGAAATGGACGGTTACACGCTTACGGCCGAGATACGCAGCGATCCACGCATGCAAAAATTACATATAGTCCTGCATACTTCATTGTCCGGTGTATTCAATCAGGCGATGGTCAAGAAGGTCGGTGCCGATGACTTCCTGGCCAAATTCCGTCCTGATGACCTGGCATCCCGGGTAGTCGACCGGATCAAGTCTGCAGATCACGGCTAGGGGCTTTCTCCCTGGCGGTCACACGAGTTAAGAGGCGGTTGCATTGTCTACGGGTAATTTGGATTTTGAACAGTTCCGGGTATTCCTGGAAAAAGCCTGTGGCATATTGCTCGGTGAAAACAAGCAGTATCTGGTATCAAGCCGCCTCAACAAATTGATGGAGCAGCAGGGTATCAAGTCCCTGGGCGAGTTGGTGCAGCGTATCCAGGGCCAACCGCGCAGCGGGCTCAAGGAGATGGTGGTCGATGCCATGACCACCAACGAAACCTTATGGTTTCGCGATACCTACCCCTTTGAGGTGCTCAAGAGCAAGGTATTGCCCGAGGCCATCAAGGCCAGCCCCGGCCAGCGCTTGCGCATCTGGTCGGCGGCCTGTTCTTCGGGGCAGGAACCGTATTCGCTGTCGATGTCCATCGATGAGTTCGAGCGGACCAACATGGGCCAGCTGAAGGCAGGGGTGCAGATTGTTGCCACTGACTTGTCCGGCACCATGCTGACCAACTGCAAGACCGGCGAGTACGACAGCCTGGCCCTGGGCCGCGGCCTGTCCCAGGAACGCCTGCAGCGTTACTTCGACCCCAAGGGCGCCGGGCGCTGGGGGGTCAAGGCACCGATCAAGAGCCGGGTGGAGTTCCGTTCGTTCAACCTGCTGGACAGCTACGCCAGCCTGGGCAAGTTTGACATCGTGTTTTGTCGCAACGTTTTGATCTACTTCTCGGCTGAAGTGAAGAAGGACATCCTGTTGCGCATTCACGGTACGCTCAAGCGCGGTGGCTATCTGTTCCTCGGCGCGTCCGAGGCGCTGAACGGCTTGCCGGATCATTACCAGATGGTGCAGTGCAGCCCCGGCATTATCTACCAGGCCAAGTAACAACTCGCTCAAAATGTGGGAGCTGGCTTTTTTTGGGGGGCCCCCCCCCAAAAAAGCCAGCTCCCACACTTATTTTTGCCGACCCCGCTCTCAGCGCCCGCCGCAGTTCCCACTTTTTTGTGCCAAACCTTCTATAGCGGCAACTGCCCATTGCCGCTTTCCTGACGCTTCGCGGTAAAGCGTTGCCGCTTTTGCGCCATTGCCACCGGCAATATCTCCCTAACCCCTTGATTTATTGGGCCTGAAAAACCTGGCATGGCGCTTGCTATAACCCTGTTACAGAACAGCAGGTCAGCCCCTAAAGGTTTCCGCCATGAGCATCAGCTTCGATAAAGCGCTCGGTATCCACGAACAGGCCCTGGGCTTTCGCGCCCGACGTGCCGAAGTCCTGGCTAACAACATCGCCAACGCCGACACCCCGAACTACAAGGCTCGGGACCTGGACTTTGCCGCCGTGCTCGCCGCACAGAGCGACAAGACCCAGAACGGCTCCTTCGCCTTGAACATGACCAATAACCGTCATATCGAAGCGCAGGGCCTGGGCAGTGGCGATGAGTCGCTGATGTATCGCACGCCGATGCAGCCGTCGATCGACCAGAACACCGTCGACGCGCAGCTGGAGCAATCGAACTACGCCGAGAACTCGGTGAACTTCCAGGCCAGCTTCACCCTGCTCAACAGCAAATTCAAAGGGCTGATGGCAGCCCTGCGCGGAGAGTAAGCCATGTCTCTATCCAGTGTTTTCAATATTGCCGGTAGTGGCATGAGCGCCCAGACCACGCGTCTGAACACGGTCGCCAGTAACATCGCCAACGCCGAGACCGTGTCGTCGAGCATCGACCAGACCTACCGTGCGCGGCACCCGGTATTTGCCACCATGTTCCAGGGGGCCCAGGGCAGTGGCGGCGATTCGTTGTTCCAGGACCAGGATGCTGCCGGCCAGGGCGTCCAGGTGCTGGGGGTGGTCGAAGACCAGAGCAACCTCGAAGCGCGCTACGAACCCAACCATCCTGCCGCGAACGAAAAAGGGTACGTGTACTACCCCAACGTCAACGTGGTCGAAGAAATGGCTGACATGATTTCTGCCAGCCGCTCGTTCCAGACCAACGCGGAAATGATGAACACCGCCAAAGCCATGATGCAGAAGGTCCTGACCCTCGGTCAGTGATAAGGGGCGCTAAAGCATGTCCGTCACTAACGATGTGTCGAGTCAGTCGACAATCCAGAGTCTGTTCGACTCCAAGGTCAAGGATGCCAAGTCCACTCAGGGCAACCTGGCCGATACCGCCAAGGCGGCTTCGGGCAACCAGTCCCTGGGCAAGGATGCGTTCCTGCAATTGCTGGTTACCCAGCTGAAGAACCAGAACCCGCTGTCGCCCCAGGACAACGGCGCGTTCGTCGCGCAACTGGCGCAGTTCAGCAGCCTGGAAGGCATCAACACCCTGAACGACTCGGTGAACACCATCACCGGCAACTACAAGTCGTCGCAGGCGCTGCAAGCCTCGTCGCTGGTGGGGCGTTCGGTGATTATTGAAACCAACAAGGCCATGGTCGATACGAGCAAGAGCTTTACCGGCTCGGTCGCCGTGGGGTCGTCGGTGGGCAACGTCACCGTCAAGGTCACCGACAAGGACGGCAAGCTGGTCAAGACCATCGAACTGGGCGCCCAAAGCGCCGGCAAGGCGGACTTTATCTGGGACGGCAAGAACGAAGCGGGCGAGCCACTGGATTCTGGCTCTTACACCTTCGCGGCCAGTACCAAGAATGACGCCGGTGAGTCAGTGGCGTTGAAAACCTCGCTGCCCGCCACGGTCACCAGCGTGACCCTGAGTCAGACCGGCGGCGAAATGCTGCTCAATCTTTCTGGCGGCATGGGCAGTATCAAGCTGTCGCAAATTCAGACTATCGGTACATAGAGCCGGCTAAATACGGCAAGAGGAGAGAAACATGTCTTTTAATATCGGCCTTAGCGGCCTCTATGCGGCCAACAAACAACTGGACGTGACCGGCAACAACATCGCCAACGTCGCGACCACCGGCTTCAAGTCGTCCCGTGCCGAGTTCGCCGACATCTACGCGGCGTCGCGCCTGGGCACTGGCAACAAGACTATTGGTACAGGTGTGAACCTGGCCGCGGTCTCCCAGCAGTTTACCCAGGGTGAAGTCACCAGCAGCGGCGGTTTGCTGGATATGGCGATCCAGGGTGGTGGCTTCTTCGTGCAAAAAGGCAGCGACGGCTCGTTGGAATACACCCGTAGCGGCTCGTTCAAGCCGGACAAGGATGGCTACATCACCAACAACACCGGCACCTCGCGCCTGCAGGGCTATGCCGCCGATGAAGACGGCAAGATCAGCAAGAGCGGCCTGACCGACCTGCGTATCAACCTGTCCAACCTGCCGCCCAAGGCGTCGACCAAGGTTGATTCGAGCAGCAACCTGAACTCTTCCAAGTTGCCGATCGACCAGGTGACCAAGCCATTCAACCCGGGCGATACGTCGACGTTTACCGAACAATATGGCACCACCTTGTATGACACCCAGGGCAATGCCCACGAGATGGTGCAGTACATGGTGAAAACCGACTCCAATACCTGGAAGTCCTACACCCTGGTCGATGGGCACAACCCGGATGGCAGCTCGATCACGGCCTCGCCACCTGTTGCCTCGACCGTGACGTTTGATACCGCCGGCGCGCTGCAAGGGATCATCACTCCGCCGAGCAACGTGTCCAATACCACCCTGACCATCGACTGGAAACCGGGCGTGATGGAAAACGGCGTGTGGAACCCTGACAACGGCGCCGCCGGGGGCAAGATTGCGATCAACATGGGCAATATCACCCAGTACAACTCGGCCAGCTACCGTAACCCACCGATCACCGATGGCTACGCTACTGGCGAAATCACCGGGCTGAAAATCGACGGCAGTGGTGTACTGTTTGCTACCTTCAGCAACCAGCAAAGCAAGGCCATCGGCCAGGTTTCCCTGGCCAGCTTCAACAATGAGCAAGGCCTGCAGCCTGCCGGTGGCACCGCCTGGAAAGAAACCTTTGCTTCGGGCCAACCGGGCTATGACGCACCCGAGTCCGGTACCTTGGGTTCGCTGGTGGCCAACTCCCTGGAGAACTCCAACGTCAACCTGACCAATGAGCTGGTGGACCTGATCAAGGCCCAGAGCAACTACCAGGCGAACGCCAAGACCATCTCCACCCAGAGCACCATCATGCAGACCATCATTCAGATGACGTGATGCTGTTGGTCTGATCCCCAGGCGACAGAAAACCCCTCGGTCGAGGGGTTTTTTTTCGCCTTTTTTCGCGCTATCTGCCTGTTCATGCAATCACACATTTCTATTGGAACTGCCGACAACCTTCTTCTCACTCATTGAAACCAACAGGTTTTGATAAAAGGGGAAGGCCATGTGGGGTGTGTCGATATCGGGCCAAAAAAATCCTGTGTATTTCGAAAGTAGCAGGGGCATACCGCGTACTGAAGAAGCCCAAGACAACACGGCTACTGTTTTAAAGCTACTCAAGGAGCTGGAAGATGCTCAGAAAACTTCCAAGAACCAGACCGCCCAAGAGTTGCGTAACAGGCTTAATGATTTGCGCGAGAGATTGGGTGATGACAAGTTCAAGGAGATTATCGAGCAGCTAAAGAAAGATGCTCCTATCAGTTGGCTTGAGTTTTTGAAGAGGCTTTTTCCAGAACTGTTTGCAGATGACGTATCTACTGATGCTGGATCGCAGATAGGTAGCAGGGATGGAGGTGGTGTAGGAAACAGTGGCGGCGGCGGCGGCGGCGGCGGTGTAGGTGGCAGCGGTCGCTATGTGGGCGGGGGGCTAGGGGGCGGCATTGACGCCGGCGGGGGGTTGGGGCTCGGAGAGCGAGTCGGTAACTTGCCGGTTACGGAGGGAACCAATCAAACCAATTTCGAGCCAGGTAGCTACAAACCCGGTGAAATGCCGAAAGACCTCTTTTCTGGCGCCTATCAGGGGCAAACAGGCAATTGTGGTGCTATCTCAGCATGTAAGGCCATGATTGCGCAGTTCGGGCCAGCTGGTGTGTTTAAAGATATCCAGCGGGATTCGGCGGGCAATTATGATGTGACTCTTAAAGACGGTACTCATGTTCCGGTAACGCAGGCACAGTACCGTGAGTCAGCAGCAGGGGCTCAGCTAAAAGGGCAGGATCCGAAACTGCTCGGATTTATGAATCTGATGTTGGCCGTGAACAATGTTCAGGCAATGAATCAGCGTAACGATGGGATTTCGGGGAGGAGTTTTGGCGAAGCTATTAACAGCGTCAATGATGGGGAGTGGGCAATAGAGACTTATAGGCGGATGGGCTATGGAAATCTTATGGAGAGGGTCAGTCCTTCGGAATTGCTCAGGGGCAGAGTCGGCAGCCTGGACAACAATATACATTCGGTCGCTGTATTTAATGGTAGTGAGGATCGATGGGGTACGAAATACAGCAACGTGCGCACTGATCCCAATTTGATTGCCTGGGGCTTCAAGCGGGAATATGCGTAAGTTAAAAAAAGAGAGTTGGGTCGCTAAGTGTTCTGGAGGCTTGTACCCACCTGCTTAATCAAGCAAGAACAAGGAAAAAAAACCTCCCGTGAACCCCGTTGGAATTCAGGGTGTGCGGGAGGCTGGCTGTTTCAATTAAGCCTGGGTGGGCCTCAGCTTATTGGCAAGCCTCACAATCCGGCTCGTCAATCGCACAGGCCTTTGGCACTGGCGCCGGGCCGGCAGGCGCTGCAAGCACCGAATCATCACCGTGGTTGCCGCTGGACACAGCGTTCAGCTTGCCGGTGTTGATGGTCGACTTCTCGGTGCTGGTCGCGGCCAGGGCACGGAGGTAGTAGGTGGTTTTCAGGCCACGGTACCACGCCATGCGGTAGGTCACGTCCAGCTTCTTGCCCGAGGCGCCGGCGATGTACAGGTTCAGGGACTGGGCCTGGTCGATCCACTTCTGGCGACGGCTGGCGGCGTCAACGATCCACTTGGTGTCCACTTCAAACGCGGTCGCGTAGAGCTCCTTGAGTTCTTGCGGGATGCGCTCGATCTGCTGTACCGAACCGTCGTAGTACTTCAGGTCGTTGATCATCACCGAGTCCCACAGGCCGCGGGCTTTCAGGTCGCGGACCAGGTACGGGTTGATCACGGTGAATTCGCCCGACAGGTTCGATTTCACATACAGGTTCTGGTAGGTCGGTTCGATCGACTGCGACACGCCAGTGATGTTGGCGATGGTGGCGGTCGGTGCGATGGCCATGATGTTGGAGTTACGAATGCCTTTTTGCACACGGGCACGGACCGGCGCCCAGTCCAGGGATTCGTTGAGGTCAACGTCGATGTACTTCTGGCCACGCTGCTCGATCAGGATCTGTTGCGAGTCCAGCGGCAGGATGCCCTTGGACCACAGCGAACCCTGGAACGTCTCGTAGGCGCCGCGTTCGTCGGCCAGGTCGCAGGAAGCCTGGATCGCGTAGTAGCTGACCGCTTCCATGGACTTGTCGGCGAACTCGACCGCAGCGTCCGAACCGTAGGGAATGTGCTGCAGGTACAAGGCATCCTGGAAGCCCATGATCCCCAGGCCCACCGGACGGTGCTTGAAGTTGGAGTTCTGCGCCTGTGGCACCGAGTAGTAGTTGATGTCGATCACGTTATCGAGCATGCGTACGGCGGTGTTGACGGTGCGCTGCAGCTTGGCGGTGTCCAGCTTGCCGCCCACGATGTGGTTCGGCAGGTTGATCGAGCCCAGGTTGCAAACGGCGATCTCGTCCTTGTTGGTGTTCAAGGTGATCTCGGTGCACAGGTTCGAGCTGTGGACCACGCCCACGTGCTGCTGCGGGCTGCGCAGGTTGCACGGGTCCTTGAAGGTCAGCCATGGGTGGCCGGTTTCAAACAGCATCGACAGCATCTTGCGCCACAGGTCTTTGGCCTGGATGGTCTTGAACAGCTTGATCTTGCCTGGGTACTGGGACAGGGCTTCGTAGTACTCGTAGCGTTCTTCAAAGGCCTTGCCGGTCAGGTCGTGCAGGTCTGGCACTTCGGAGGGCGAGAACAGGGTCCACGGGCCGTCATCGAAGACGCGCTTCATGAACAGGTCTGGGATCCAGTTGGCGGTGTTCATGTCGTGGGTACGACGACGATCATCACCGGTGTTCTTGCGCAGCTCGATGAACTCTTCAATGTCCATGTGCCAGGTTTCCAGGTACGCACACACAGCGCCTTTGCGCTTGCCGCCCTGGTTGACCGCGACGGCGGTGTCGTTCACGACCTTGAGGAACGGCACGACGCCCTGGGACTTGCCGTTGGTGCCCTTGATGTACGAACCCAGTGCACGCACCGGGGTCCAGTCGTTGCCCAGGCCGCCGGCGAATTTGGACAGCATGGCGTTGTCGTGGATCGCGTGGTAGATACCCGACAGGTCATCCGGCACGGTGGTCAGGTAGCAGCTCGACAGCTGTGGACGCAGGGTGCCGGCGTTGAACAGGGTCGGGGTCGACGACATGTAGTCGAAGGACGACAACAGGTTGTAGAACTCGATCGCACGGTCTTCCTTGTGCTTCTCTTCGATCGCCAGGCCCATGGCCACGCGCATGAAGAACACTTGCGGCAGCTCGAAGCGGATCCCGTCCTTGTGGATGAAGTAACGGTCATACAGGGTTTGCAGGCCCAGGTAGGTGAACTGCTGGTCACGCTCGTGGTTGATCGCCTTGCCGAGTTTTTCCAGGTCGAAGGTGGCCAGGATCGGGTTCAGCAATTCAAATTCGATACCCTTGGCGATGTAGGCAGGCAGGGCCTTGGCGTACAGGTCGGCCATTTCGTGGTGGGTAGCGCTCTGGGCGACGTTCAGGAAGCCCAGGCCTTCGGCACGCAGGGTGTCCATCAACAGGCGGGCGGTGACGAACGAGTAGTTCGGCTCACGCTCGACCAGGGTACGGGCGGTCATCACCAGGGCGGTGTTGACGTCGGTCAGGGCCACGCCGTCGTACAGGTTCTTCAGGGTTTCACGCTGGATCAGGTCGCCATCGACTTCTTCCAGGCCTTCGCAGGCTTCGGTGATGATGGTGTTCAGGCGGCCCAGGTCCAGCGGCGCGAACGAACCATCAGCCAGGGTGATGCGGATCGATGGGTGGGCTTTCACGGCTTCGGCGGACGGCGCGTGTACAGCACGTTCCTTGGCGCGCGAGTCACGGTAGATCACGTAGTCGCGGGCCACTTTCTGCTCGCCGGCACGCATCAGGGCCAGTTCGACCTGGTCCTGGATTTCTTCGATGTGGATGGTGCCGCCCGAAGGCATGCGACGCTTGAAGGTCGCGGTGACTTGTTCGGTCAGGCGGGCAACGGTGTCGTGGATACGCGACGAAGCGGCAGCGGTGCCGCCTTCAACTGCAAGAAACGCTTTGGTGATGGCGACGGTGATTTTGTCATCGGTGTAAGGAACGACAGTGCCGTTACGCTTGATCACGCGCAATTGGCCGGGCGCGGTGGCGGACAGATCCATATTTGAATCAGCAGCCTGCGGCACGGAGCCTTGCGGGTTCTCGCGAGTTGTGTCGGTTTGCATGGGGGGTTGTCTCCACATTCTATATTTATTTGGGCACCATCACGGTGCCCACCGTTCCGTCCTGAAGCACTTACAACAGGCCTGGGCCTGGCATAACAACCTCGGGACAGGAGGAAGGGAGCTGTTCGCGCCGCTTCCATGCCGAAGTCTTCGGCGCCGAGCCTCACGCTCTTTGCCGTATTCCTGCTGGGTGTCGCTTGTATTGCAACACCCGTACCGCTTTCTCCCATTCGGGCTTGAAAACAGCAGCCATCCGCGTGCGCGGTTTGGGCTTTCGAAAAAGGTTTAAGTTCCACCAAACAGGAGCAAGAAAGCACTTGAGTTTCTTGTCTGATTTGTGTTTGGTCTTTTCGCTTCAAACCCTACATGTAGGGTTTTTTCGGCGACGGGCTACAAGATAATGCGTTTTGGGGGGCTTAGCAACGCACGACCTGTGGATAACGCTGTGGGTAAAATGTGTATGAAAGGTGGAACCGCCGTGTAGGCCGCAGTACTGCTGCATCGCACCGTTTGTCACCGAATATTCCAAGCTGAAAACACCCGGCTGGATTTTTGCGGGCGCGAACCCTATCACAAAAAAACGCGATCACCGAATGCATTTCCTGGCTTGTGTTTGAGGGCTGGGCCATGGATACAATCGGCCTTTTATTCCTACACGGTTATGCCCTTTGTGCATGACAAATTAGGTACGGCTGGCAAGGATCAAAATGTGGGAGCTGACAAGCCCACTCCCACATTTGAACCTGTGCAGTCCTGACAAAGCACTTATAAAAACGAGGACCACCCGTGGAGCAAGAAGCCTGGCAGGTATTGATTGTCGAGGATGACCAGCGTCTGGCTGAGTTGACCCGTGACTACCTGGAAAGCAACGGCCTGCGGGTCTCCATCGAAGGCGACGGCGCCTTGGCGGTGGCGCGGATCATTGCCGAGCAGCCGGACCTGGTGATCCTCGACCTGATGTTGCCCGGTGAAGACGGCCTGAGCATCTGCCGCAAGGTGCGCGAGCGCTACGACGGGGCGATCCTGATGCTCACCGCGCGCACCGACGACATGGACCAGGTCCTGGGTCTGGACATGGGCGCCGACGACTATGTGTGCAAACCGGTGCGCCCGCGCCTGTTGCTGGCACGGATCCAGGCCTTGTTGCGGCGCAGCGAAAGTACCGAGCCCGTGGCCCCGGAAAAACAGCGGCGCCTGCAATTCGGCCCGCTGGTGGTGGACAACGCCTTGCGCGAAGCCTGGCTGCACGGCGGTGGCATCGAGCTGACCAGCGCCGAATTCGACCTGTTGTGGCTGTTGGTGGCCAATGCCGGGCGCATCCTGTCCCGGGAAGAGATCTTCACCGCCCTGCGCGGCATCGGCTACGACGGCCAGGACCGTTCCATTGATGTGCGTATCTCGCGGATCCGCCCGAAAATCGGCGACGATCCCATCCATCCGCGCCTGATCAAGACCATTCGCAGCAAAGGCTACCTGTTCGTCCCCGAAGCCTGCGCCGATAGGCTGTCATGAACTCGATCTTCCTGCGCATCTATGGCGGCATGTGCGCGGCGCTGATCCTGGTGGCCCTGCTGGGCGTCCTGGCCCTGCACCTGCTCAATGAAGTGCGCAGCGGCCAGTATCGCGAGCGCCTGGCCCACGGCACGTTTGCCCTGATGGGCGACAACCTGCAACCGATGAGCAGCATCGAGCGCCAACGCGCCCTGGCGGTGTGGGAGCGTTTGCTGGGGATTCCCTTGCAACTGCAGGCGGTGGCGGATGCCCGCCTGGACCTGAGCCAACGCAACCGCCTGCAGCGCGGCCAGGTCTTGGTGGAGCAGACCGGGCCCCATGCGGCCCGGGTGTTGCGCCTGGTCAGTGAAAAAGAGCAACTGCTGCTCAGCGGCGAAGTGCAGCAGATCAGCGAGCAACTGGCCCGGGCCACCATTTATTTGCTGGCCGACGAACTGGTGCGGTTTCCGGTGGCCGAGCAGCCGCAACGGCTGGCCGACCTGAAAGAGGCCAAGGGTTTCGGCTTTGAAATGCACCTGCTGAAACTGGACGCCGCCGATATGGACGAAGACCAGCGGCGACGCGTGGCCGAAGGCGATACGGTGATGGCCCTGGGCAAGGGCGGCGACTCGATCCGCGTGTTTGCCGGTATGGTCGGTACGCCATGGGTCCTGGAAATCGGTCCGCTGTACCAGATGAACCCTTACCCGGCGCAATGGCTGGTGCTGATCGCCTTGATCGGTCTGACCCTGATCGGCCTGATCGTGTATTTACTGGTGCGCCAACTGGAGCGCCGCCTGCGCGGGCTGGAAGCGGCCGCCACGCGCATCGCCAAAGGCAACCTGGAAGCCCGGGTGCCGGCGCGCGGGGCCGACTCGGTAGGGCGCCTGGCGGCGGCCTTCAATGGCATGGCCGAGCACTTGCAGCGCTTGTTGGCGATCCAGCGCGAACTGGTGCGCGCGGTGTCCCATGAATTGCGCACGCCGGTGGCGCGCCTGCGGTTTGGCCTGGAGATGATCGGCGACGCCGCCACGCCCGAAGCCCGGCGTAAATACATGGAAGGCATGGACAGTGATATCCAGGACCTCGACGGCCTGGTGGATGAGATGCTCACCTATGCGCGACTGGAACAGGGCTCGCCGGCCCTGAGTTTCCAGCGGGTCGACCTGAGTGCCTTGCTCGACCAGGTGATTGGCGAGCTGGCGCCCTTGCGGCCGGGGATCAAGGTGGCGCGGGGCGTGTGCCTGTCATCGGCGCACCTGGACGCGGCCTGGGTCGATGCCGAACCACGCTACCTGCACCGTGCCCTGCAAAACCTGGTGAGCAATGCCATGCGCCATGCCCAGTCGCGGGTGCTGATCAGCTACCAGGTGGGCCAGGTGCGTTGCCGTATCGATGTCGAAGACGATGGCCCGGGCGTGCCGGAAAGTGCCTGGGAGCGCATCTTCACCCCCTTCCTGCGCCTGGATGACAGCCGCACCCGCGCCTCGGGCGGGCATGGCCTGGGCTTGTCGATTGTGCGACGGATTATCTACTGGCATGGCGGGCGGGCGTTGATCAGCAAGAGCAACAACCTGGGCGGCGCTTGCTTCAGCCTGAGTTGGCCGCGGGACCAGGACAAGACTTGAGACCGACATCGCAGGCAAGCCAGCACACATTTTGATGTGTGAACACCGTCAAATATGGGAGCTGGCTTGCCTGCGATAGCTATCTATCAGGCGCCGACAGCTACCAGGCTCAACAACTGCCCTTCATGCACCACAAACTGCCCCTCCAGCTCCTTGCCATAACACCACTCACTGGACAAATCCGTCAGCAATCGCAAGCGCAAAAATCCTGAATCGGACCACTCCACCACTTCTGCATGCTCAAAATAGAAGCGCTTGTGCACAATCGGATAGAGCGCCTTGAACAGGCTTTCCTTGGCCGAAAACGTCAGGGTCACTAGCTGCGCAATCTGCTCCCGGGGCCCTGTGGCCATGCGTTGCAGCTCATCCGGGGTAAGGATTTCCCCTGCCAGGCGCTCGGCCCGTTCAAGGGGCAGCAGGTTCTCCAGGTCCATGCCCAGCCCGCGCCATTGCGCCTTATGCCCGACGATGGCCGCTGCATGCCCGGTGCTGTGGGTGATCGAGCCGCTGATGTGGCCGGGCCACACCGGGGCACGGTCCTCGCCAATGGCCGGGATGCAGTCCAGGCCTTCGAGCCGTTGCAAGGCGGCGCGGGCGCACAGGCGGCCGGCGAGGAACTCGGCCTGGCGCTTGGCCACTGACCGTTGGATGCTGGCCGGCGGCGGCACGGCGCAGCGCTGAAAATCGCTGGCCTCAAGCAATGTGGGCTCGAAGCGGGTGCTCAGCAACACCGTGCCGGACAGGGCGGTGGGTAGCGGCCAATGGTCATCAAGTGGGGTGCAGCAGGCGGGTATCGGGTTCATGCCGGCTATTCTGCATGGGGCGGGGCCTGCCTGGGTAGCCCGTCGGTTCAGACTGTGTTCAGTTCAACCGCCGTAAACTGCGCAAGCATACCGTCAGGGCCGCTATGATGGTTCCCTGCGGGACAGTGGATTGGCCTTGGAGAGCGTTATGAAATTGCTGGTTGTCGAAGATGAGGCGTTGTTGCGCCATCACCTGTTGACCCGTCTTGGTGACAGCGGTCACGTGGTCGAAGCCGTGGCCAATGCCGAAGAGGCGCTGTACCAGACCGGGCAATTCAATCATGACCTGGCGATTATCGACCTGGGCCTGCCGGGGATGGGCGGCCTGGACCTGATCCGCCAACTGCGGACCCAGGCCAAGACCTTCCCGATCCTGATCCTCACCGCGCGCGGCAACTGGCAGGACAAGGTCGAAGGCCTGGCCGCCGGGGCCGACGACTATGTGGTCAAGCCCTTCCAGTTTGAAGAACTGGAGGCGCGGATGAACGCCCTGTTGCGCCGCTCCAGCGGTTTTACCCAGTCGACCATCGTCGCCGGCCCATTGCTGCTGGACCTCAATCGCAAACAGGCGTCCCTCGACGAACAGCCCCTGGCGCTGACGGCCTATGAGTACCGGATCCTCGAATACCTGATGCGCCATCACCAACAAGTGGTGGCCAAGGATCGGTTGATGGAGCAGCTCTATCCCGATGACGACGAGCGCGACCCGAACGTGATCGAAGTACTGGTCGGCCGCCTGCGTCGCAAGCTCGAAGGCCCGGCCGGGTTCAAGCCCATCGACACCGTGCGCGGCCTGGGCTACCTGTTTAACGAGCGCTGCCGTTGATCCGTTCGCTTCGTCTGCGCCTGATGCTGGCGGCCACCACCCTGGCCGTGTTGTTCATGCTGGCGCTGTTGCCGGCCATGCAGGGCGCGTTCAGCCTGGCGTTGCAGGATGCCATCGAGCAGCGCCTGGCGTCCGATGTGACCACGCTGATCTCTGCCGCGCGGGTCGATAACAACCGCTTGTTGATGCCGGCGCAGTTGCCCGACGAGCGTTTCAACCTGACCGACAGCCGCTTGCTGGGCTATATCTATGACCGCGAAGGCCATCTGGTCTGGCGTTCGCGGGCGACTCGGGAAGAAAACATCAATTACCGGCCGCGCTACGACGGGCGCGGCAACGAGTTTGCGAAGATTCGCGAGGCCAACGGCCAGGAATTTTTCGTGTATGACGTCGAGGTCAAGCTGCTGGGGGGCAAGAGCGCGGCGTTCAGCATCGTCGCCCTGCAACCGGTGCGCGAATACCAGGTGACCCTGGAAGGCCTGCGGGAAAACCTCTACCTGGGCTTTGGCGCCGCCTTGCTGGTGTTGTTGAGCCTGTTGTGGATCGGCCTGACCTGGGGCTTGCAGGCCTTGCGCCGGCTGAGCCAGGAGCTGGATGAAATCGAAGGCGGCACCCGCGAAAGCCTCAGTGAGCAACACCCACGGGAGTTGCTGCGCCTGACCGGTTCCCTCAACCGCCTGTTGCACAGCGAGCGCGAGCAGCGCACCCGCTACCGCGATTCCCTGGACGACCTGGCCCACAGCCTGAAAACCCCCCTGGCAGTGCTGCAGGGCGTGAGTGAAGACATGGCCCAGCGCCCCCAGGACCTTGAGCAGGCGCGGGTTTTGCAGTCGCAGATCGAGCGCATGAGCCAGCAGATCAGCTACCAGTTGCAGCGCGCCAGCCTGCGCAAAAGCGGCCTGGTGCGTCACCAGGTGCGCCTGCGGCCGGTGCTGCAAAGCCTGTGCGACACCCTGGACAAGGTCTACCGCGACAAGCGTGTGCGCGTATCTTTTGCGCTGTCGGAGCAATGCGACGTGCCCATCGAACAGGGCGCGTTGCTGGAATTGCTCGGCAACCTACTGGAAAACGCCTACCGCCTGTGCCTGGGCGAAGTGCGCGTGACCCTGGATGAAGGGGCCGATGGGGTGCGCCTGTGCATCGAAGACGACGGCCCCGGCGTGCCGCCCGACCAGCGCGCGCGGATCCTGCAGCGCGGCGAGCGCCTGGACCGCCAGCATCCGGGGCAGGGGATTGGGCTGGCGGTGGTCAAGGACATTATTGAAAGCTATGGCGCGCGGTTGACCCTGGGGGATTCGCCTTTAGGGGGGGCGGCGTTCAGGATTCATTTTCCGGCCGTGTGATCCTTGTTGGATTTGCCGGCCGCATCGCCGGCAAGCCAGCTCCCACATTTTGATTTGTGAACACCGTTAAATGTGGGAGCTGGCTTGCCTGCGATGGCGCCCGCCCAAACACCACCTCCCTCAACTCTCCTGCGCCCGATAAGCCCCCGGCGTCACCCCTGTCCACTTCTTGAATGCCCGGTGAAACGCCGAAGGCTCGGAAAACCCCAACTGCTCGGCAATCTCCTGCAACGACAAATCCGCCCGCCCCAGGTGAAAAATCGCAATATCCCGGCGCAATTCATCCTTGAGTGCCTGGAAACTGGTGCCTTCCTCGCGCAAATGCCGGCGCAGGGTCTGCGGGCTGATATGCAGGTGCTGCGCCACGGCCTCCAGGTCTGGCCACGGCGTGCGGTCGCGGCTGAGCAGGCGGCGTATCTGACTGCTCAGGCTGTCGCCTTCGTCGGGCCGGGACAGCAGGTCGGCGGGGGAGCGTTCAAGGAAGTGCTTGAGGGTGCGCTCATCCTGGAGCAGCGGCAGGCTCAGGTAGCGGCTGTGGAATACCAGGCTGCTGCTGGCCGCGCTGAACACCAGGGGGCAGGGGAACAGCAGGTCATATTCGCTGGCATGGGCCGGCATCGGGTAGCGGAAGCTCGCTTGCTCCAGGCGGATACGCTGGCCGATCAGCCAACTGCCGAGGCGATGCCAGATCACCAGCAGGCTTTCGCTCAAAAAATGATCCGGGTCCCACAGTTGCGAGTCATCCAGGCTCAGGCGCGCCATGTCGCCCTCACGGCTCAGGCGCCAGCGCGGCCCCTGGGGGAACAGGCTGTAGAACAACAACCCGCGTTCCAGTGCCTTTTCCAGGGTCCGGCAATGGATCAGCGCGTGGCACATCATGGCAAAGGTGCCGCGCTTGCTCGGTGCGTCGGCGAAGCCCAGGTACTCGTCATCCAGGGCCCGCCACAACATCTGCAACAGCCGCGTGAACTGCTCCGGGGCGATACGCGCGCGGGGCTCTGCCAGCAGTTCCGGGGTAATGCCCAGTTGCTGCAACAGCGTCGAGCAGTCGTAGCCGGCCCGGCGCGCGCCGCCCAGGGCCGCACGGGCGTAATGACTGGCGATGGTGCGTTCGCGCATGCGGGGGCCTCGTCCATTGAGTGGCCGATGGTAGCCATCATGCCTTGGGGGGACAAGGCGGATATCCGCCAAATTGTAGGACGAGATCGGGGCGCTGGGCGGATATCCGCCACCTGTGTGCCCCCGGGAAACCGCCGTTGCTAGCCATCGACCCCCGTGGTTTAAGGGCTCCAGGGCTTTTCAGGAAAGTGGCACGCCGTTTGCGATAAGGAGTACAGACCTGCCAGCCCGCAGTTCGCCAAAACAAATCCCTCCAGTGCAGGAGGGTTCGCAATTCAAGTGTCGTGGGCCATGGCGGATATTTGCCCCACGGGACTCTTGAGGAAACTTTGCAATGACGACTCGTCAGCCGTTCTACAAAACCCTGTACTTCCAGGTAATCGTTGCCATCGTTATCGGTATCCTGCTCGGTCACTTCTACCCACAGACCGGTGTGGCCCTCAAGCCATTGGGTGACGGCTTTATCAAGCTGATCAAAATGGTCATCGCCCCGATCATCTTCTGCACCGTGGTCAGCGGCATCGCCGGCATGCAGAACATGAAGTCGGTGGGCAAGACCGGCGGCTACGCGCTGCTGTACTTTGAAATCGTGTCCACCATCGCCCTGCTGATCGGCCTGGTCGTGGTCAACGTGGTGCAGCCAGGCGCTGGCATGCACATCGACGTTGCGACCCTGGATGCCTCGAAAGTCGCGGCCTACGTCACTGCCGGTAAAGACCAGAGCATCGTTGGCTTTATCCTCAACGTGATCCCCAACACCATCGTCGGCGCCTTTGCCAACGGCGATATCCTGCAAGTGCTGATGTTCTCGGTGATCTTCGGTTTTGCCCTGCATCGCCTGGGTGCCTATGGCAAGCCGGTGCTGGACTTCATCGATCGTTTCGCCCACGTGATGTTCAACATCATCAACATGATCATGAAGCTCGCGCCAATCGGTGCCTTGGGCGCCATGGCGTTCACCATCGGGGCCTACGGTGTCGGCTCGCTGGTGCAACTGGGCCAGTTGATGATCTGCTTCTACATCACCTGTGTGCTGTTCGTGCTGGTGGTCCTGGGTGGCATCTGCCGCGCCCACGGCTTCAGCGTCCTGAAACTGGTGCGCTACATCCGTGAAGAACTGCTGATCGTCCTGGGGACTTCCTCCTCCGAGTCCGCACTGCCGCGCATGCTGATCAAGATGGAGCGCCTGGGCGCGAAGAAGTCGGTGGTAGGCCTGGTGATCCCGACGGGCTACTCCTTCAACCTCGACGGTACTTCGATCTACCTGACCATGGCTGCCGTGTTCATCGCCCAGGCGACGGACACCCACATGGACATCACCCACCAGATCACCCTGCTGCTGGTGCTGTTGCTGTCCTCCAAAGGTGCTGCGGGCGTGACTGGGAGTGGCTTTATCGTCCTGGCCGCAACCCTGTCGGCGGTTGGCCACCTGCCGGTTGCCGGCCTGGCGCTGATCCTCGGTATCGACCGCTTCATGTCCGAAGCCCGCGCCCTGACCAACCTGGTCGGTAACGCCGTAGCGACCATCGTCGTCGCCAAGTGGGTCAAGGAGCTGGACACTGACAAGCTGCAAAGCGAGTTGGCGTCCGGCGGTACCGGTATCTCCGAAACCCGCGAACTGGATGACCTGGGCGTGGCCGAAGGCCCGGCCCCGGCCATCAAGTAAACGCTGGCGCAGCCCTGAAAAACCCATCTTCGGATGGGTTTTTTTATGGGCGCACGAGCACAACGGTCACTGTCGATGATGCTTACGGTAATTGCCGCTGTTGCCCAAGGCTGACTACTCTGTGCCCCATCGAACTGGAATCGGAGCTCCCATGTCAGGCCCCTTGGCGTCCCTTAAAGTGCTGGATTTCTCGACCCTGCTGCCGGGGCCTTTTGCCTCGCTGCTGTTGGCAGACATGGGCGCCGAGGTGCTGCGCATCGAATCCCCCACGCGCCTGGACCTGCTGCGGGTGTTGCCGCCCCACGATCGAGGGGTGTCGGCCAGCCATGCCTACCTCAACCGCAACAAGCGCAGCCTGGCCCTGGACCTCAAGCAGCCCGAGGCACTGGCGATCGTGCGGCAATTGGTGGCGGACTACGACATTGTGCTGGAGCAGTTCCGCCCTGGGGTCATGGAGCGCCTGGGGCTGGGGTATGAAGCGTTGAAGGCGATCAACCCGAAGCTGATCTACGTGTCCATCACCGGCTACGGCCAGACCGGCCCCTACAAGGACCGCGCCGGCCATGACATCAACTACCTGGCCCTGTCTGGCGTCGCCAGCTACACCGGGCGCCAGGACAGCGGCCCGCTGCCCCTGGGCGTGCAAGTGGCGGATGTGGGCGGCGGCTCGTTGCATGCCGTGGTCGGCCTGCTCGCGGCAGTGATTGCGCGCCAGCACAGTGGGCTGGGCCAGTACCTGGATGTGAGCATGACCGACTGCGCCTTCAGCCTCAACGCCATGGCCGGCGCGGCCTACCTGGCCTGTGGCATGGAGCCTGGACGCGAAGACCAGGTGCTCAATGGCGGCAGTTTCTACGACTACTACCGCTCGCGGGACGGGCGCTGGTTATCCGTGGGCAGCCTGGAGCCGGGGTTTATGCAGCAACTGTGTGGCGCGCTGGGGCGCCCGGAATTGGCAGCCCAGGGTTTGTCGCCCAAGCCCGAACAGCAAAAGGCCCTCAAGCAGGCATTGCAGATTGAGTTTGAGCGACACAGCTTTGAGGAGCTGTGTGCGCTGTTTGCCGGGGTCGATGCTTGCGTTGAGCCGGTGCTCAGCCTTGGGGAAGCCCTGGAGCATCCGCAATTAAAGGCCCGGGAGCTGGTGAGCCAGGTGCCCCGTGGGGATGGCTCGTTCCAGGCGCAGATGGCGTGCCCGCTGAAGTTTTCCGAGGGGGTGCCGGAGCCGAGGCATATCGGGGCGGCGGTGGGGGCGCACAGTGATGAGGTGTTGGGGGAGTTGGGTTTCAGTACCCAGCGGATCGCTGAGCTGCGGGGGGCCAAGGTGGTGGGGTAGTGGCTGTTTTGGCTCCATCGCAGGCAAGCCAGCTCCCACATTCTGATTTGTGAATACATTCAAATGTGGGAGCGGGCTTGCCCGCGATGGGGCCGGTGAAGTCCCCCAAAACCTCACTCCACCCGCGTCTCCCCAGTAAACACCAACGTCCCCCGGCACCTGCGGCACACATACCGTCGCCCCTGGTTCACCAACCCATGGCGCTGGGCCGAGAACGGAAAGTCACTGTCGGCACACGGGCACCGGTAGATATAACGGGTCACCCGTCGGCGCTGGATCTCATAGGTATGGCAACGGTCGGGGGGCAGTTCGTAGACCCCGCGCATGATCAGTTGCCATTCCTCGCCATGGGGCTGGATGCGCTCGCCGAACAATTGGTGGGCGATCAGGTGCGCCACTTCGTGGGCCACCGTCTGTTTGAGGAAGTGTTGGCTGTTTTCCCGGTACAACTGGGGGTTGAAGCGCAGCAGGTTCTCGTGCAAATGCGCGACACCGGCTTTCTGCCCACGCAGCTTGAGGCTGACCTGGGGGCGTTTGAAACTTCGTTTGAAAAAGGATTCGGCTTGCAGGAAACAATCTTCGACGCGGGTATTGAGTTGCTCGGGCATGCTGTACATATCTCCAGAGACCCTCAGTATGCCGCATCCAAGGGTGTTTCCGAATCTGCCAGGCGCCGAATGGTCATGCATCACGCACAAAGCCACCTTGCGGTGGCTGTTCCTGCGGTTAAAAAACGGCTAGTTGGTGTAGATCGGCCCCACGCCCAGGCCCCAGACAATCACGGTAAACGCCATGATCGCCACCAGGACCACCAGGCCGACGGCCAGTACCGAGCTGGAAAACAGGAAGCCTTCGTCCGGGTCGATGCTCATGAAGGTCGGCAGCCCCACATACAGCAGGTACACCGTGTAGCAGATGGCGGCCGTGCCCACGACCATGCCCAGCCACATATGCGGATACAGCGCGGCCAGCCCGCCGATAAACAGGGGGGTGGCGGTGTAGGTGGCAAATGCCACGCAGCGTGCCATGCTCGGATTGGCGTCATAGGTGCGCGCCATCCAGTGAATGAAGGCACCCATCACCGCAACGCCGCCGAGCATCGCCAGGTACGACATGATGGTCATCCACAACGCACTTTCCTGGGTCAGCATGACCGGGGCGCGATTGCCGATGACCCAGCCGACCTGGGTGGTGCCGATAAACGCCGACACGGCGGGGATCGCCGCGAGAATCAGCGTATGGGTGAGGTACATGTGGCCGATGCTTTCTTCTTTATCGCCACGAATTTCCCGCCATTCCTGGTCGGGATGGGTGAAAAGCCCCACGACGTGATGGATCATGCCAGTCACTCCTGTCGTTATTGCCATCGCCCCCCAAGCGGAGCGCCCGCCGGCCAAGTGGCCTGAAAGGTCTGGATATGTGTGCGACCTTATGTCGCAGTATAGGAAGTGATAGCCAGGAAAAGTGGGGGGCTTTAGAGCAAATCGCGCTGTAAACACGGGGCTTAATCGCGCCTGGGTCTGTGACGTGGAATGCAGTCCCCTGTGGGAGCTGGCTTGTCGGGTCGCCGCATCGCTGCGATGGCGGTGGGTCAGTTGCCAGAAACAGTGGCTGGACTGCCGCTATCGCGGGCAAGCCCCTCCCACATTGGAACTCGGTGCGCCATACCGCTAAAATACCCGGCTTTTCGTCACAACCTTTTTCGCGGATCCAAGCGCCATGGGCACCCTTACCGTCAATCAGAACAAACTGCAAAAACGCCTGCGGCGCCTGGCCGGTGAGGCTGTCGCTGACTTCAACATGATCGAAGAGGGCGACAAGGTCATGGTCTGCCTGTCCGGCGGCAAAGACAGCTACACCCTGCTGGATGTGCTGCTGCACCTGCAAAAGGTCGCGCCGATCAAGTTCGACATTGTCGCGGTCAATATGGACCAGAAGCAGCCCGGGTTCCCCGAGGACGTGCTGCCGGCCTACCTCAAGGCCTTGGGCATCGAGTACCACATCGTCGAGAAAGACACCTATTCAGTGGTCAAGGAACTGATCCCGGAAGGCAAGACCACCTGCTCGCTGTGCTCGCGCCTGCGCCGTGGCACGCTGTACACCTTTGCCGATGAAATCGGCGCGACCAAGATGGCCCTGGGGCATCACCGCGATGACATCGTCGAGACCTTCTTTCTCAACATGTTCTTCAACGGCTCGCTCAAGGCCATGCCGCCCAAGCTGCGTGCCGACGACGGGCGCAACGTGGTGATCCGCCCGCTGGCGTATTGCAACGAGAAGGACATCCAGGCCTACTCCGACTTCAAGCAATTCCCGATCATCCCCTGCAACCTCTGCGGTTCCCAGGAGAACCTGCAGCGCCAGGTGGTCAAGGACATGCTCCAGGAGTGGGAGCGCAAGACGCCGGGGCGCACCGAGAGCATCTTTCGCAGCTTGCAGAACGTGATCCCCTCGCAGCTGGCCGACCGTAACCTGTTTGACTTCACCAGCCTGCGCATCGACGAAACCGCGGCGTCGCGCTTCGTCAACGTTGTGAACCTCTGAGCCTTTTCCAGGCTCTGACAGACGGCGCTTATGGGCGCCGTTTTCATTTCAACCCGTAGGAGAGGGCATGCGCGATTACAAATGGCTGCACGAATACTGTCTGAACCGCTTTGGTTCGGCGGCCGAGCTGGAAGCCCACCTGCCCGTGCCCAAGACGCCGGCGCAATTGCGCCAGATCAGCGATGACCGCTACCTGTCGACCCTGTCGCTGCGGGTGTTTCGTGCCGGGCTCAAGCACAGTGTGGTGGACGCCAAATGGCCGGCGTTCGAGGAGGTGTTTTTCGGCTTCGATCCCGAAAAAGTCGTGCTGATGGGCGCCGAGCACCTTGAGCGGCTGATGCAGGACACACGGATCATCCGCCACCTGGGCAAGCTCAAGAGCGTGCCGCGCAATGCGCAGATGATCCTCGATGTCGAGCAGGAGAAGGGCAGCTTCGCGGCGCTGATCGCCGACTGGCCGGTGACCGAGATCGTCGGTTTGTGGAAATACCTGAGCAAGCACGGCCATCAACTGGGCGGGCTGTCGGCACCACGCTTTTTGCGCATGGTGGGCAAGGACACGTTTGTGCCGAGTTATGACGTGGTTGCGGCGCTGAATGCGCAGGAGATTGTCGACAAGGCCCCCACCAGCCTGCGGGACCTGGCGACGGTGCAGGCGGCGTTCAACCAATGGCACGCCGAGAGCGGGCGGCCGATGTGTCAGTTGTCGATGATGTTGGCTTATACGGTCAATCATTGAGATCGAGGTGCTGCCATCGCAGGCAAGCCAGCTCCCACAGGGGAATGCATTCCAAATGTGGGAGCTGGCTTGCCTGCGATGGGGCCTGATCGGCGCCACAAAACCCTCAGGCTGGCTGACCTTCCCCCGCCAACCGCCGATTCAGCTGGAACCGCCAGCGTACATATAGCAGCGCCGTGCAGAACACCGCCAGGCTCGCCAGCATCTCCAGCACGCCAAACCACTGGCGGTTCGGGTCATAGGCCGCCAGGGCGCCCTTGATGAAGTACAGGTTCACCACAAAGCACATCCACGAATGCCCGCGCGCGCTGCCCATGAGCATGCCCGGCGCGAGGATCAGCAACGGCACCAGTTCGATCAGCAAGATCACCCAGGGGCGTGCGCCATGCAGGTCGGCGACCAGCAGGTAGTAAACGCAGAGCAGCCCCACCAGGCCCAGGAACGCCAGCAGGCTCAAGGCCCGTGCCAGCTTGACCCGGGGTTCCAGCCAGGCCTGGGCCGGCAGGACTTTAGGCTTCTTGGCCACGGCCACTCTCCAGTTTTGCCGCGGTCTTCGCCAGGCGCAGGCCCAGGGCACGGCATAGGGCGATTTCATGAGCGTCCAGGGCGCGTTTACCGTCGGCGCCGGAATGGTGGCTGGCGCCGTAGGGCGTACCGCCGCCCTGGGTGTCGAGCAACGCCTGTTCGCTGTAGGGCAGGCCGGTGATCAGCATGCCGTGGTGTAGCAACGGCAGCAGCATCGACATCAGGGTGGTTTCCTGGCCGCCGTGCAGGCTGGCGGTTGAGGTGAAGACCCCGGCCGGCTTGCCGACGAGGGCGCCAGTCAGCCACAGGTTGCTGGTGCCGTCGAGAAAGTACTTCAACGGCGCGGCCATGTTGCCAAAGCGCGTCGGACTGCCCAGGGCCAGGCCTGCGCAGTGCTTCAGGTCGTCGAGGCTGGCATACAGCGCGCCTTCGGCCGGGATGCTCGGGGCGACGGCCTCGCACTCGCTGGAGATCGCCGGCACGGTGCGCAGGCGCGCTTCCAGGCCGCCTTGCTCGATGCCCCGGGCAATCTGCCGGGCCATTTCGCTGACCGAGCCGTTGCGGCTGTAATACAACACCAGAACGTAAGGCACGCTCACGGCAGCAGCTCCAGGATATTTTCCGGTGGCCGGCCAATCACGGCTTTGTCGGCGGTGGCCAGGATCGGCCGTTCCATCAGCTTGGGATGGGCGGCGATGGCGGCAATCAATTGCGCCTCGCTGAGGCTGGCGTCGTCCAGGTTGAGGGTCTTGTATTCGTCTTCGCCGCTGCGCAGCAGTTGTCGGGCGCCGACTCCCAGCTTGGCGAGCAGGGCTTCAAGCTGCGCGGCGTCCAGCGGCGTTTCCAGGTAGCGCACGACGTTCGGCGTGAGGCCACGGGCCTCCAGCAGTTCGAGCGCACCGCGGGATTTCGAGCAGCGCGGGTTGTGATAAAGCGTCAGATCGGTCATGTGCGGGTCGCATCTTGCGTAAGGTGGCGGGTATTCTACCTGCGCTGCGGGCTGTCCTTAAACCGTAAGAGGCGATCGGCCGCAGCCTACGTTCATTTTTGCTAAGGAATACCCCATGACACGGCGACTGATAGGCGCACTGGCAGTTATCACCACACTCCTGCTCAGCGGTTGCGGCAATGATTATGGCGTTGACCAATACGGCCAGAAAGTCGCGGCCGAGCGCATCGACAAGCAATGGCTGGTGATCAATTACTGGGCCGAATGGTGTGGCCCGTGCCGCATCGAGATCCCCGAGCTCAACGCCCTGGCCGAGCAGCTCAAGGGCCAGCCGGTGAGTGTGTTTGGCGTCAACTTCGACAATGTGCAGGGCGAAGAGCTCAAGAGCGCCAGCGAGAAGCTGGGCATCAAGTTCACCGTATTGGCGCAGAACCCCGAGGCGATTTTTGATATCCCGCGCAGCGAAGCGTTGCCGGTGACCTACATCATCGATGACAAGGGCAAGGTGCGGGCGCAAATGCTGGGCGAGCAGACGGCGGCGGGGGTGCTGGCCAAGCTCAAAGCGTTGCGCGGCTGACCCCTTGCGATCTCTGTAGGAGCGAGCTTGCTCGCTCCTACAAGGGCTGGATCAACCTTCTTCCAGCCACAAACGCAGTGGCTTGCCCTCGGCAGGCCAGAAACGGGTCTGTTCGATGGGCGAGATGTCCCAGCGCTGCACGGTTTGCAGGGCCTTGAAGAAGCGCTGTTCCTGCTCCATCAGGGCTTCGGCACACAACTTGCGGGTGCTGCCGATCTTGCCGAAGCTGAGTTTGTCACCGTCCAGGCTGTACGGCGCGAACCAATGGTTGCAGCCGCCATTGCCATAGGCCCGGCCATCGGCGCCGAGGGTCACGGTCAGGTGGGCGTAGTCCATCAGGGGCCGTTCGCCGATCCACTCCACGATATAGCTGTGATCCTGCTTGAGCTTGACTTCATCGCTGGCGCAGCCGACAAGGCCTGCGCCCAGCGCTGCGAGCACCAGCAGGCTCTTCATGGCGTGGCCTGCTGGCATTTCGGGCAACGGTGCTTGTCGCCGACCGTGGCCCAGCCCAACTCGGCAATGCGCGCCGTGGCGGCCGGTTGCAGCGGCTCCTTGGTCAGCTTGGTTTCTACCGCGAACTCAAACTCCAGCACGGCCTCGCAACTGTCGCAATTGGCCTTCCAGGTGTGAATTTCCAGCTCGCCGAACTTCGGCCCTTGCGCCATGGCCACCCATTGCCCGGCCGGGCGGATGGAGTAGCGCGCATCGCCTTCGACGGTCAGGCGCATCGACAGGCTCTTGCTGCCGCGCAAGGTGACGATCAGCACATCGCCATGCTTGATCGAACCACCATTGCCGGTGACTTGATAACGACCCGGCACCAGGGCGCGGCATTCGATCAGGGTGTGTTGTGGGCTCAGCAAACTGAAGCGGAAATCGTGTTCGGCCATGGATCCTCCAAATAGGCGCGGCATCCTATCATGCTCGTCTGTTTACCATGCGCGCGGTATGTGACCGTTGATCATCCGTGCACCAGGTTTTGTGGCTGGCCGCCGGCCCAGGCCTGGATATTGGCCAGGGTGGTCCCGGCAATTGCCGCCAGCGCCTCGCGGGTGAGGAAGGCCTGGTGCGCGGTGATGATTACGTTGGGGAAGGTCAGCAGGCGTGCCAGTACATCGTCCTGCAAGGGCAGGTCCGAGCGGTCTTCAAAAAACAGCTGGGCTTCTTCCTCGTACACATCCAGGCCCAGGTAGCCCAGTTGCCCGTCCTTGAGCGCTTCGATCAGCGCGGGGGTGTCCACCAGGCCACCGCGCCCGGTGTTGATCAGCATCGCCCCCGGCTGCATATGGGCCAGGGATTGCGCATTGATCAGGTGCTTGCTGTCGGCGGTCAACGGGCAGTGCAGGCTGATGATCTGCGCCTCGGCCAGCAGTTGGGGCAGGCTGACATAGTGCGCGCCAAGGGCTTCGACCTGCGGATTGGGATAGGGATCGTACGCCAGCAAGGTGCAGCCAAAACCGGCCATGATCTTGGCAAAGGTCGCACCGATCTGCCCGGTGCCTACTACGCCCACGGTCTTGCCCACCAGGTCGAAGCCGGTCAGGCCGTGCAGGCTGAAGTCGCCGTCGCGGGTGCGGTTATAGGCGCGGTGCAGGCGACGGTTAAAGGCCAGCACCAGCGCGACCGCATGTTCGGCCACCGCGTGGGGCGAGTACGCCGGCACCCGCACGATGGTCAGGCCCAGGCGCTTGGCGGCGGCCAGGTCCACATGGTTGTAGCCGGCCGAGCGCAGGGCGATCAGCTGCGTGCCGCCGGCAGCCAGGTGTTCGAGCACTGGGGCGCTGAGGTCGTCGTTGATAAAGGCACAGACCACTTCGTGCTTGTCGGCCAGGGCCACGGTGTCGAGGTTCAGGCGTGCCGGCTGGAACTGCAGCTCCAGGCCGGTGGGCAAGGGTTCGGCAAGAAAGCTGTCACGGTCATAGGTCTGGCTGCTGAAGAGGATGATGCGCATCAAGGGGCTCCCTGCAAAATAGCGTGTGGTGACACAAATCCTGTCGGCGCCAGCTTACCGGCACTTACAGGATAGGTTGCCCGTCATTGGCGTTGGGCGTGTTGCTCTGTATCAGGCATTGACCCGGGCTTCGTTGGCCAGGCGGGTGATGGCCATGTCCAGCTCATCCAGGGCGGCCATGGCCTTGGCGTCATCCTGCTTGAGCAGGGTTTCGGCGCGCTGGCAGGCCGCGCGCAGTTGTGGCACGCCGCAGTAGCGGGTGGCGCCGTGCAGGCGGTGGACCCGTTCGATCAGGGCATTGTTGTCGTTGGCTTCGCGGGCGATGCAGACCGCTTCGCGATCGGCTTCCAGGGACGCCAGCAACATGGCCAGCATATCGGCGGCCAAGTCAGCCTTGCCGGCCGCCAGGCGCAGGCCTTCCTCATGGTCGAGTACCGGCAGTTGGGCGGCGGGGCCGTGGCCTTCGACGGCGCGTTCCGGGCCCTGGTTGCGTAAGGCCAGGCCGGTCCATTTCAGCACCACCTGGGCCAGTTGCCGCTCGCTGATGGGCTTGGTCAGGTAGTCATCCATGCCGCTTTGCAGCAGGGCGCGTTTTTCATTGGCCATGGCGTGGGCCGTCAGCGCGACGATAGGCAGCGGCGTGCCGTGGCGCTCGCTTTCCCACTGGCGAATCGCCTCGGTGCTCTGGCGCCCGTCCATGCCGGGCATCTGCACGTCCATCAGCACCAGGTCGAAGGCTTCCTTTTTCACCGCTTCGATGGCGGTATAGCCGCTTTCCACGGCCTGCACCTTGGCGCCCATGTCTTCGAGCAGGGTCTGCACCAGCAGCAGGTTGGCCGGGTTGTCGTCGACACACAGCACCCGTGGCGCACGGCTGGACAACGGCTCGCCCGGTTCACTGCGCGAGGGGCGCGGGCTGATCAGGTCGGACAGCGCCCGGCGCAATTTGCGGGTACAGGCCGGCTTGGCCTGCAACTGGCTATTGGGGTTGGGCACCGACAGGTTGAACAGCATCTGTTCGGTGGTCGGGCACAGCACCAGGACTTTGCAGCCCAGGTGTTCAAGGTCCCAGAGATGTTGGTTGAGGCGCTCGGGTGGAATATCGTTGGCGGTGATGCCCAGCACTGCCAGGTCGATCGCCTGCTCGGTCTGGTGCGCGCTGGTAATGCCGTTGGTCAGGTTTTCCAGGCTGGTGAACGGCGTGACCTCCAGGCCGCAGTCTTCCAACTGGTGTTGCAGGGCCTGGCGCGCCAGTTCGTGATTCTCCAGCACGGCCACGCGCCGGCCCAGCAGCGGCGGGGCCGGCAGGTCTTCGATATCGTCGCGGGTCTTGGGCAGGTTGAGGCTGATCCAGAACTCCGACCCCTGGCCCGGCGTGCTGTCGACGCCGATTTCGCCGCCCATCTGCTCGATCAGGCGTTTGGAAATCACCAGCCCCAGGCCCGTCCCACCGGGCTGGCGGGACAACGAGTTATCCGCCTGGCTGAAGGCCTGGAACAGGGCGCGCACATCCTGGTTGGACAGGCCGATGCCGGTGTCTTGCACGCTGATGCGCAGTTGCACGCTGTCTTCCTGCTCGTCTTCAAGCATGGCCCGGGCGACGATGGTGCCTTCGCGGGTGAACTTGATGGCATTGCTGACCAGGTTGGTGAGGATCTGCTTGAGGCGCAGCGGGTCGCCCACCAGGGATAGCGGCGTATCGCGGTAGACCAGGCTCACCAGCTCCAGCTGTTTGGCGTGGGCGACCGGGGCAAGGATGGTCAGGGTGTCTTGCAGCAGGTCGCGCAGGTTGAACGGGATATTGTCGAGCACCAGCTTGCCGGCTTCGATTTTCGAGAAGTCGAGGATTTCGTTGATGATGCCCAGCAGGTTGTCGGCGGACTTTTCGATGGTGCCCAGGTAATCCAACTGGCGGGGTGACAGCTCGCTTTTCTGCAACAGGTGGGTGAAACCGAGGATGCCGTTGAGCGGCGTGCGGATTTCATGGCTCATATTGGCCAGGAACTCGGACTTGATGCGGCTGGCTTCCAGGGCTTCCTTGCGGGCCAGGTCCAGCTCGATGTTCTGGATCTCGATGGTCTCCAGGTTCTGGCGCACATCTTCGGTGGCCTGGTCGATGCTGTGTTGCAGTTCTTCCTGGGCGTTTTGCAGGGTATCGGCCATGCGATTGATACCGGACGCCAATTGATCCAGTTCCTGGCTGCCCAGGGGCGGCAAGCGGGTTTCCAGGTTGCCGTCCTTGAGCTGCGCCACGGCTTGCTTGATCTGGCCGATGGGTGAGTTGATCGTGCGACTGATGCGCAAGGCCAGGGCGGTCGTGCAGATCAGCCCGATGGCGATCAACAGCAGGCTGGCGAACAGGCTGCGATAGCCGCGCAGCAGCATGCCATTGTGGGTCAGCTCCAGCTCGACCCAGCCCAGCAGGCGGTCGGCTTCGTCGGGAATCAAGTCGCCGGCGAGGTTGCGATGGCGGCCGAACACGGGCAGCAGGTAGCGGGTGGCGTCATTGCCGGTGTGCTGCAACAGGTGCGAGCTATTGCCGATCGGCGGCTGGTTGAGCATGGTCGGGCCGGCATGGGCCAGGGGCGAGCGGTCGGGCGCCAGGAAGGATACGGCGCGGACGTCGACTTGCTCCAGGGACTGGGTAGCGATGCGCTCCAGCAGGTCGGTGTTCTTGTTGCCCAGGGCCGGAGCCACCAGCGGCGCCAGCTGTTCGGCGATCATCTCGCCGCGATTGAGTAGTTGGGTTTGCAGGTCCGAGAGCTGCATCCAGGTGAAATAACCGCCCAGCAGCAAGGCCATCAGGCTGGTAGGCAACAAGGTCAGCAACAGTACGCGGCCTTTTATCCCCATTCTTCTTAGCACGCCACTCTCCTGCTACCACACTGATGTCGACATTCTACGCAGGCATCCGGCCTGCGCCACCTGCGCAGTGTAGCCATATGCGGGGGGGGGAATCTTGCAAAAGATGATTGAGGGGGGAGGGCGGGCTTATTGAGTACCTCTCCATTGCTGCGCTAACGGATAGGTACACCGAAGCGCCAGCACCTGCATGCCGGTCGCTACCGATTACGCTGCTGGCGTTTTTTCCACTGATGCCCAACCCACCATCGCCAGTACACCATGGTCAGGCAGTACGCCAGCGCGCCCAGGACCAGGCCCAGCACCACCGAGCCCAGCAGGAAGGGCTGCCACATGGTCGACAGTTGCCCGCTGATCCATTCCCAGGTCAGTTCGTCGGGCAGGGTGCGGGCCGGGATGTTCATCAGCCAGGTGCCCGTCATGTAGGTGCAGAAGAACACCACGGGCATGGTAATCGGGTTGGTCAGCCATACCAGGCTCACGGCGATGGGCATATTGCCACGCACGGAGATGGCGAGGATGGCCGCCAGCAGCATCTGCAAGGGCATGGGAATGAAGGCGGCAAACAAGCCGACAGCCATGGCCCGGGCAACCGAGTGCCGGTTGAGGTGCCAGAGGTTGGGGTCATGGAGCAGCGTGCCGAGAAAGCGTAAGGACTTATGTTCCCTGATGCTGGTCGGATCGGGCATGTACCGTTTGAATAAGTGCCGTGGCATAAGGGGTCCAGGTCAGTTCGAGGGGCAAGTATGCCCGTATTCTACGAACGGGAAATTCAGACTTTGTGACAAAAAATCATAGTTCGCCCTGAACCGCTCGGCTAACACTCAATGGATCACGTTCAAGGAATGATCCATGCGTACAGGGATGTTTGCATTGGCATTGGGGCTGCTGGCGTTGCGCCTGCTGCCCGTCTTGCCGCCGGTCGGTTGGTTGCTGGTGTTGCCGGTGGTGGCGTTGATGCTGCTGCCGTTTCGTACTTATCCGCTGGCGTTTTTCCTGTTGGGCCTGGCCTGGGCCTGTTTCAGCGCGCACCAGGCCCTGGACGACCGGCTCGCTCCCGCCCTGGACGGCCAGACCCGTTGGTTGGAGGGGCGGGTCAGCGGGCTGCCGCAGCAGGGCAATGGGCTGGTGCGCTTCGAGCTGAGCGACAGCCGGTCACGCCAGGGCCGGCTGCCCCAGCGTATCCGTGTGACCTGGCAGGGCGGCCCGCCAGTGCGCAGCGGCGAGCGCTGGCGTTTGGCTGTCACCCTCAAACGGCCCTCCGGCCTGCTGAATTTCCAGGGCTTCGACCAGGAAGCCTGGCTGCTGGCCCAGCGCGTGGGGGCAACGGGGTCGGTCAAGGACGGCCAGCGCCTGGCACCCGCCCGGCATGCCTGGCGCGACGGGCTGCGCCAGCAGCTACTGGCGGTCGATGCCCGGGGGCGCGAAGCCGGGCTGGCCGCATTGGTGCTGGGCGACGGCTCCGGCTTGGCCGCCGAGGATTGGCGCATTTTGCAGGACACCGGCACCGTGCATCTGTTGGTCATCTCCGGCCAACATATCGGCCTGTTGTCAGGGTTGATCTATGCCCTGGTGGCCGGGCTGGCCCGCTATGGCTGCTGGCCCAGGCGCTTGCCCTGGCTGCCCTGGGCCTGCGGCCTGGCATTTTCCGCGGCGCTGGCCTATGGCGTGCTCGCCGGTTTTGCCGTGCCGGTGCAGCGCGCCTGTGTGATGGTGGGGCTGGTGTTGCTGTGGCGCCTGCGGTTTCGCCATCTGGGGATCGGCTGGCCCCTGCTGCTGGCCCTCAATGCGGTATTGATCCTTGAACCCCTGGCCAGCCTGCAACCGGGTTTCTGGTTGTCATTTGCCGCCGTGGCCGTGTTGCTGCTGGCCTTCAGCGGCCGTTTGGGGGCCTGGCGTGCGTGGCAGGTCTGGACCCGTGCCCAATGGCTGATCGCTATCGGGCTGTTCCCGTTGCTATTAATACTGGGTTTGCCCATCAGTTTGAGCGCCCCACTGGCCAATCTGTTGGCCGTGCCATGGATCAGCCTGGTGGTGCTGCCGCTGGCGTTGTCGGGCACGCTGTTGTTGGCGGTGCCTGGGTTGGGCGGTGGTCTGCTATGGCTGGCAGGTGGCGCGCTGGATGGGCTGTTCCAGGCCCTGGCCTGGCTGGCCGTGTATGTACCGGCCTGGATGCCGGCCGAGGTGCCTGTGGGCTACTGGCTGCTCAGTCTGCTGGGGGCCGTGCTGTTATTGATGCCCAAGGGCATTCCTGTGCGCCTGCTGGGCTGGCCCCTATTGTTGCTGGCGGTATTCCCGCCCCGTGAATCGATCCCATTGGGCCAGGTGGCGGTAGAGCAACTGGATGTCGGCCAGGGCCTGGCGATTGTGTTGCGCACCCGCAACCACGTGCTGTTGTATGACGCCGGGCCACGCGTGGGGGATTTCGATCTCGGCGCGCGCGTGGTCCTACCGGCGCTGCGCAAGCTGGGGGTTGGCCAAGTGGACATGATGCTGCTCAGCCATGCCGACGCCGATCATGCCGGCGGCGCGGCGGCGGTGGCGCGCGGGTTGCCGGTCAAGCGCGTGGTGGGCGGGGAAACCCAGGGGCTGCCGGCGTTTCTCGGAGCCCAGGCCTGTGCCAGCGGTGAACAATGGGAATGGGACGGCGTGGCATTCCAGCTGTGGCAATGGGCCGATGCCCGCAACGGCAACGCGAAGTCGTGCGTGCTGCAGGTCCAGGCCAGTGGCGAGCGGCTGCTGCTGACCGGCGATATCGACCGTGAGGCCGAACGGGCCTTGTTGGTCACGCCCCTGGCGGTGCCCACGGATTGGCTGCAAGCCCCTCACCATGGCAGTCGCAGCTCCTCGTCCTGGCCGTTTGTCCAGCAACTGGCCCCCAAGGCGGTGCTGATCTCCCGTGGGCGAGGCAATGGCTTTGGCCATCCGCACCCGCAGGTAGTTGCGCGTTACCAGCATCTGCGCAGCGCCCTTTATGACAGCGCCGAACAGGGCGCTGTGCGCCTGCGCCTGGGGGCTTTCCAGGCTCCGGTCACGGCGCGCAGCCAGCGCCGTTTCTGGCGCACGCCTGCAATTGACAGTTACCAAAGAGCGGGGCCTGCGACATGATGGCCGTCGGCGGGCAGGCTCTTCCTCGCCAGCCTATATGCTAAAGTGGCGCACTTTTTCGAGGGGACATTCACTGTGTGGGAATTGGTCAAATCCGGCGGCTGGATGATGTTGCCGATCATTCTGAGCTCCATCGCCGCACTCGGCATCGTTGCCGAACGCCTGTGGACCCTGCGCGCCAGCCGTGTGACCCCTGATCATCTGCTGGGGCAGGTCTGGCGCTGGATCAAGGACAAGCAACTGGACAAGGAAAAGCTCAAGGAACTGCGGGCCAATTCCCCCCTGGGTGAGATCCTCGCCGCTGGCCTGGCCAACTCCAAGCATGGTCGCGAGATCATGAAGGAGTGCATTGAAGAAGCCGCGGCCCGGGTGATCCACGAGCTGGAGCGCTACATCAATGCCCTGGGCACCATCGCCGCAATGGCGCCATTGCTGGGCTTGCTCGGCACGGTACTGGGCATGATCGATATCTTCAGTGCTTTCACCGGTTCGGGCATGACCACCAATGCCTCGGTATTGGCCGGGGGCATTTCCAAGGCCCTGATCACCACGGCGGCGGGCCTGATGGTGGGGATCCCGGCGGTGTTTTTCCACCGCTTCCTGCAACGGCGCATCGATGAGCTGGTGGTGGGCATGGAGCAGGAAGCGATCAAGCTGGTGGAAGTGGTCCAGGGCGACCGCGATGTCGACCTGGTCGAGGGCAAAGCGTGAAATTTCGCCGCAAGCCCCGGGAAACCGTCGATATCAACCTGGCGTCATTGATCGATGTGGTGTTTATCCTGCTGCTGTTCTTTGTCGTCACCACCACCTTTACCCGGGAAACCCAACTGCGGGTCGAACTGCCGGAAGCCGTCAGCGGCTCGCCGGCCGAAGACCAACAGGTCAAGCAACTGGAGATCACCATCAGCGCCGAAGGGGTGTTTTCGCTGAATAATCAGTTGCTCGAAAAAAACGACGTGGCCAGCGTGATGGATGCCTTGCAGAGGGAGTCCGGCGGTGATACGCAACTGCCGCTGTCCATCAGTGCCGATGGCAAGACCCCGCACCAGGCCGTGATCACCGCGATGGATGCTGCCGGCAAGCTCGGTTTCAGCCATTTGCGCATGACCACCGTCGAGGCGGCGGGGCAACCCTGATGGCCTGGTCTGATCGTTTGCTCAAGGCCTGGTACGACGGCCACCCGGCGCTCAAGCTCCTGCAGCCGCTGGAGGCGCTCTATCGCCAGGTGGTCAAGCGCAAGCGCGACCGGTTCCTGGCGGGTGAGGGCACGATCTACCAATCACCGGTGCCCATTGTCGTGGTCGGCAATATCACCGTGGGCGGCACGGGCAAGACGCCGTTGATCCTGTGGTTGATCGAGCATTGCCAGCGCAGTGGCCTGCGGGTCGGCGTGGTCAGCCGTGGCTATGGGGCCAAGCCTGCGCAGTTGCCATGGCGGGTGCAGGCTAGCGACAGCGCGCAAGTGGCCGGCGACGAGCCGTTGTTGATCGTGCAGCGCAGCGGCGTGGCACTGATGATCGACCCCGATCGCAGCCGTGCGGTGCAGGCCCTGTTGGCCAGCGACACCCTGGATCTGATCCTGTCCGACGATGGCCTGCAACATTACCGCCTGGCCCGCGACCTGGAACTGGTGCTGATCGACAATGCCCGTGGCCTGGGCAATCGCCGTTGCCTGCCCGCCGGGCCGCTGCGCGAGCCGGTCGAGCGCCTGCACAGCGTCGATGCCCTGCTCTATAACGGCGCGGCGGCTGATCGCGAAGATGGCTTTGCCTTCCGTCTGTTGCCCACGACCCTGGTCAATCTGCTGACCGGAGAGCGCCAGCCGCTGGACCATTTTCCCGTGGGGCAGCGGGTGCACGCGGTCGCCGGCATCGGCAACCCGCAACGTTTCTTCAACACCCTCGAAACGCTACACTGGCTGCCGATACCCCATGCATTTGCCGACCATGCGCCCTACAGCGCCGAGGTCCTGAATTTTACGCCGTCACTGCCGTTGGTCATGACCGAAAAGGACGCGGTGAAGTGCCGCGCCTTTGCCCAGGCACACTGGTGGTACCTTGCAGTCGATGCAGCACCGTCACCGGCGTTTATCGCCTGGTTCGACACGCAACTGATGCGTCTGCTGCCGGCTCGACTTTTGCCTTGAAACGCTTTTATCCAGGAAACCCCCATGGACACCAAACTGCTCGATATCCTCGCTTGCCCGATCTGCAAAGGCCCGCTCAAGCTCAGTGCCGACAAGACCGAGCTGATCAGCAAGGGCGCCGGCCTGGCCTACCCGATCCGCGACGGCATCCCGGTGATGCTGGAAAGCGAAGCCCGTACCCTGACGACCGACGAGCGCCTGGATAAATGACCACTGCCTTCACTGTTGTCATCCCCTCGCGCTACGCCTCCACCCGCCTGCCCGGCAAGCCGCTGCAGATGATCGGCGCCAAGCCGATGATCCAGCTGGTCTGGGAGCAGGCCTGCAAGAGCAGCGCCCAGCGCGTGGTGGTGGCCACGGATGACCTGCGGATCATCGAGGCCTGCAAGGGGTTTGGTGCCGAAGCGGTGTTGACCCGTGAAGACCACAACTCCGGCACCGACCGCCTGGCCGAAGTCGCCACGCACCTGGGCCTGGCGCCGGACGCCATCGTGGTCAACGTGCAAGGCGACGAGCCGCTGATCCCGCCGTGTGTCATCGACCAGGTCGCCGCCAACCTGGCCGCCCATGCCGAAGCCCGCATGGCGACCCTGGCCGAGCCCATCGAAGACATCCAGACCCTGTTCAACCCGAACGTGGTCAAGGTGGTCAGCGACCTCAATGGCCTGGCCCTGACCTTCAGCCGTTCGACCCTGCCCTGGGCGCGCGACGAATTTGCCCGGCAGCCTGACGTGTTGCCGGCGGGCGTGCCGTATCGCCGTCATATCGGCATTTATGCCTACCGCGCCGGCTTCCTGCATGACTTCGTCAGCTGGGGCCCATGCTGGTTGGAAAACACCGAGGCCCTGGAGCAACTGCGGGCCCTGTGGCACGGTGTGCGCATTCATGTGGGGGATGCGATTGAAGCCCCGCCGCCGGGGGTCGATACCCAGGAAGACCTTGAGCGCGTACGTCGGTTGCTGGGGGTTTGATGGAAGTCCTGTTTGTGTGCCTGGGCAATATCTGCCGCTCGCCCACCGCCGAGGGCGTACTGCGCCACAAACTGCGGGCCGCCGGGCTGGCGGACCGGGTCGAGGTGGCGTCTGCCGGGACCGGTGAATGGCATATCGGCAAGGCGCCGGACAAACGCAGCCAGCAAGCGGCGCTGCGCCGTGGCTACGACTTGTCGGCCCAGCGTGCCCAGCAGGTGTCGCGCGCCGACTTTGCGCGCTACGACCTGATCCTGGCCATGGACCAGAGCAACCTGCGTAATCTCAAGGCCATGCAGCCGGCCCAGGGCAAGGCCGAGCTGGACCTGTTCCTGCGCCGCTACGACTTGGCGATGGATGAAGTGCCGGATCCGTATTACGACGGCGAACAGGGTTTCGAGCAGGTCCTGGACCTGATCGAGTCCGCCTGTGATTTGCTGGTGATCGAATTGAAGGGGCGTTTATGAGTCTGGATGTGCAGCCCCAGGTGTCCCTGAAGGCCTTCAACAGTTTTGGCATCGATGTGCGTGCGCAGTTGTTCGCCGAGGCCCATAGCGACGCCGATGTGCGCGAGGCCCTGGCCTATGCGGCCGCACAACCGTTGCCATTGCTGGTGATCGGTGGCGGTAGCAACCTGCTGCTGACCCAGGATATCCCGGCCCTGGTGTTGCGCATGGCGACCCGGGGTATTCGCGTCCTGCACGAGGACGCGCAGCAGGTGGTGGTGGAAGCCGAGGCGGGTGAGGCCTGGCATCCTTTTGTGCTGTGGACCCTTGAGCAAGGATTCTCTGGCCTGGAAAACCTCAGCCTGATCCCTGGCACTGTCGGTGCGGCGCCGATGCAGAACATTGGTGCCTACGGGGTCGAGATCAAGGATGTGTTTGCCGGCCTGACCGCCCTCGACCGCCAGACGGGCCAGTTGCGCGATTTCAGCCTGGCAGAATGCAATTTCGCCTACCGCGACAGCCTGTTCAAGCACGAAGTAGGGCGCTGGCTGATCCTGCGGGTGCGCTTTGCCTTGAGCCGCGTCGCGCAGTTGAAGCTCGGCTATGGCCCAGTGCAACAACGCCTGGCCGAGCAGGGCATTACCCAGGCCACACCGAGCGACGTCAGCCGCGCCATATGCAGCATCCGCAGTGAAAAACTGCCCGACCCCGCGGTATTGGGCAACGCTGGCAGTTTCTTCAAGAACCCGCTGGTCTCCCAGGGGCTGGCGGCGCAGTTGCAGCTGCAATATCCCGATCTGGTGGCCTATCCCCAGGCCGATGGCCAAGTGAAACTGGCGGCCGGCTGGTTGATTGAAAAGGCCGGCTGGAAGGGCTTTCGCGACGGTGATGCCGGTGTGCATCGCTTGCAGGCGCTGGTGCTGGTCAATTATGGCGCGGCTACCGGCCTGGATATTTCCAGCCTGGCCCAGCGCATCCAGCGCGATATCGCCGAGCGCTTCCAGGTTGACCTGGAAATGGAACCCAATCGTTATTGAGCTACGCTTCCCGTGTGTTGAACCAAGCCCTGCACTGCAGGGCTTTTTTGTTAATGCTGGGTTAACTTAGCAGGCTAACGCTGCCTGTTTATTGTTCGATAGATGCTGTTTATCAAGGGCCCGGTGAAGACCTGTCTTCACAAGAGAGCCCGATTAGCCTGAGCCATCTGCGTGAACCGACTCCGCTCCCCTGAAAGCGGCAGATAGCTCGACCCCATAATCCAATTACTATGCGGGCGTGCCCATGATTACTCTGAAACTCAACGGTCAAGATCATCCACTGGATGTCACCGAGGACATGCCCCTGCTGTGGGCGATCCGCGACGTGGCGGGTTACAACGGCACCAAGTTCGGTTGCGGCATGGGCCTGTGCGGCGCCTGCACCATTCATATTGACGGCGCGCCGGCCCGCAGTTGCATCACGCCCATTGGCTCGGTCAAGGGGCAGAACGTCAGCACCATCGACAACCTGCATAACGACCCGGTCGGCCAGGTGGTGCAGCAGGCGTGGCTGGATACGGCCGTGGCCCAGTGCGGTTATTGCCAGGGCGGGCAGATCATGTCGGCCACGGCCTTGCTCAAAACCAACCCCAACCCCAGCGATGCACAGATAGAAGAGGCCATGGTTGGCAATATCTGCCGCTGCGGCACCTATAACCGCATCAAGACGGCGATCCGCCAGGCCGCAACTCACCTGCAGGGGGCCAAGGCATGAGTCAGTTGCCGAGCCATTTCGCCCTGAACAACCTCAGCCGCCGTGGTTTCCTCAAAGGGGTCGGCGCGACCGGTGCCCTGGTAGTGGCCGCCAGTTGGGGCCTGCCCCAGGCCTTTGCCGCCGAGGCCAAGCAATACGGCGGGGACGCGATGCCCCATGGCGTGGTCGATGACCCCAAGGTCTATGTGAGTATCGCCACCGATGGCACCGTCACTGTGATCTGCAACCGCTCGGAAATGGGCCAGGGCGTGCGTACCAGCCTGGCCATGGTGGTGGCCGATGAGCTGGAGGCCGATTGGGCACAGGTGAAGGTTGCGCAGGCGCCGGGCGATGAAGCGCGTTTTGGCAACCAGGATACCGACGGCTCGCGCAGCATGCGCCATTGGTTCGAGCCGATGCGCCGGTGCGGCGCCGCTGTGCGAACCATGCTGGAACAGGCCGCTGCCGAGCAGTGGCAAGTCCCGCTGGGCGAGTGCCGCGCGCAGCTGCATAAAGTGATTCACCAGCCCAGCGGCCGCGAACTGGGCTATGGCGCCCTGGCCGCCGCTGCCGGTGCCCTGGCAGTACCGGCGCGCGACAGCCTGCGGCTCAAGCAACCGGCGCAATTTCGCTATATCGGCAAGGACGCCACCAAGGCCATCGACGGTGCCGATATCGTCAATGGCCGCGCGGTGTACGGCGCCGATGTGCATTTCGACGGCATGCTGTTTGCGACCATTGCCCGGCCCAAGGTGTATGGCGGCCAGGTCAAGTCGTTTGATGCCAGCGCGGCGTTGAAAGTGCCGGGTGTGATCAAGGTCCTGCAAATCGAGAGCCGTCCCATACCCTCGGAGTTCCACCCCTTGGGCGGGGTGGCGGTGGTGGCCAGTAACACCTGGGCGGCGATCAAGGGCCGCGAGGCGTTACAGATTGTCTGGGAGGACGGCGTCAATGCCGGCTACAACTCCATCGACTATCGCAAGACCCTGGAAGCCGCGGCCCTCCAGCCCGGCAAGGTCGTGCGCAATACTGGCAGCATCGACCAGGCCCTGAACGATGCCGACAGCACCCTCGAAGCCGCGTATTACTTGCCACACCTGGCGCAGTCGCCGATGGAGCCGATGGTGGCCGTGGCTCGTTATCAAGACGGGCAATGCGAGGCCTGGGCCCCGAGCCAGGCGCCGCAGGTCACGCGCGAACGGGTGGCCGAGCGCCTGGGCCTGCCGTTCGATAATGTCACGATCCATGTCACCCTGCTGGGCGGCGGTTTCGGGCGCAAGTCCAAGCCGGACTTCATCATCGAGGCTGCGCTGCTGGCCAAGGAGTTCCCCGGCAAGGCCGTGCGCGTGCAATGGACCCGTGAAGACGATATCCATAATTCCTACTTCCATACCGTCTCCGCCGAGTACCTCAAGGCCGGCCTGAACAAAGACGGCATGCCCTCCGGCTGGCTGCACCGCACCGTGGCACCCAGCATCACCGCGCTGTTTGCGCCGGGCATGAACCATGAGGCCGCGTTTGAGCTGGGCATGGGCTTTACTAACATGGCCTACGCCATTCCCAATGTGCGCCTGGAGAACCCTGAAGCGGCCGCCCATACCCGTGTGGGTTGGTACCGTTCGGTGTCGAATATCCCCCATGGTTTTGCCATTCAGAGCTTTGTCGATGAACTGGCGCACAAGGCCGGCCAGGATCCGCTGAAATATCAACTCAAGCTGCTGGGCCCGGATCGCCAGATCGATCCACGCACCTTGAGCGAAGAGTGGAACTACGGTGAGTCACCCGAGCGTTACCCGATCGATACCGCGCGCATGCGTGGCGTACTGGAAACCGCCGCCAAGGCTGCCGGCTGGGGCCGTGCACTGGCCAAGGGGCGCGGCCTGGGGCTGGCGGTGCACTACAGCTTTGTGACTTATGTGGCGGCGGTGATCGAGGTGGAGGTCAAGGACGATGGCACCTTGATTGTGCACAAGGCCGATATTGCCGTGGACTGCGGCCCGCAGATCAACCCGGAGCGCATCCGCTCGCAGTTCGAGGGCGCCTGCGTCATGGGCTTGGGCAACGCGGTCCTGGGGGAAATCAGCTTCAAGGAGGGCAAGGTCCAGCAGGACAACTTCCATATGTATGAAGTGGCGCGTATGTCCCTGGCGCCCAAGGAAATCGCCATCCATTTAGTCACCCCCCAAGGTGAGGTGCCCCTGGGCGGTGTGGGGGAGCCGGGCGTGCCGCCGATTGCACCGGCGCTGTGCAATGCAATATTTGCCGCCACCGGCAAGCGCATCCGCAACCTGCCGGTGCGCTATCAGTTGCAGGGCTGGCAGCAGGAGGCGAAGGCCTGATGGACAGCGTGGATCTGAATGTCCTGCGCAGCGTGCTGCAATGGCGCCGCGCAGGGCAGCGGGTGGTGCTGTACAGCGTGGTCCAGACCTGGGGCAGCGCGCCACGACCGCCGGGGGCGATGCTGGCCCTGCGCGGCGATGGGGTGGTGATCGGCTCGGTCTCCGGGGGCTGCATCGAAGATGATCTGATCGCCCGGCTCCACGATGGCCGCTTGCCTGATGACGGGCCGCCGGTGCAACTGGTGACCTATGGCGTCACCCGGGATGAAGCGGCGCGCTTTGGATTGCCTTGCGGTGGCACCTTGCGTCTGACGGAGGAGCGGGTGGGCGATCCCGCGTGGGTCGCCGAGTTGCTGGCGCGTTGCGAGGCCCATGAAATGGTGGCACGGGAGTTGGATGTGGCGACGGGCACTGTGCGCTTAAGCGCGGCGAGCAAGTCCGACCTTGTCAGTTTTGACGGTGAGCGCTTGCGGGCCATCTACGGCCCGCGCTGGCGCCTGCTGCTGATCGGTGCTGGCCAGTTGTCGCGCTATGTGGCCGAAATGGCGCGCTTGTTGGATTTTGAAGTGCTGATCTGCGACCCGCGTACGGAGTTTGTGCATGGTTGGGAAGAACAGCACGGGCGCTTTGTGCCGGGAATGCCCGATGAAGCCGTGCTCAATATCCAGACGGACGAGCGCACGGCCATTGTCGCCCTGACCCACGATCCGCGCCTGGACGATATGGCGCTGTTGACCGCCTTGAATTCCAGGGCGTTCTACGTTGGCGCCCTGGGTTCGCGGGTCAATAGCCGCAAGCGCCGCGAAGACTTGGCGGCGCTGGGATTGAGCGCCGAGGCCATTGCACGGTTGCACGGCCCGATTGGGCTGCCGATTGGCAGTCATACGCCGGCGGAGATTGCCTTGTCGTTGATGGCGCAGATCGTTGCAATCAAGAACGGTGTGGAGGTTTCGCAGCGTAAGCCCTTGCTGGAAACCGTCAATTGACGAGCGCCATCACCGCCATTGTCCTGGCGGCGGGGCAGGGTAGGCGGTTCCGCGCGCAAAGTGGCCAGGACAAACTGCTGGCCCCTTGTGTGGGGCGTGATGGGGTGACGCGGCCGGTCTTGGAGCAGGTGCTGGTCAATTTGCCCGCCAGTGTCACCCGGCGTTGGGTGGTCACATCGCCGGAGCGCAGCGAGGTTGTGCGTCTGGCTGGGAGCTATGGGTGCGAAGTGCTGCTCCTGGATTCGGCGGGCATGGGCGACAGCATTGCGGCAGCGGTGGCGGCCAGTAGCTCGGCAGCGGGTTGGTTGGTGGTGTTGGGGGATATGCCGTTTATCCAGGCGGCGAGTATTGAGCGGGTGATAGAGCGGGTGGAGGGGGTCAGTGTGCCGGTGCATGCCGGCCGGCGGGGCCATCCTGTTGCGTTTGGCCCGGCACTGGGGCCGGTGTTGATGGGGTTGACTGGGGACCGTGGGGCCAAGGCTCTGTTTGCCCAGGCGGAGGTGCGGGAAGTGCCGGTGGATGATCCCGGGGTATTGTGGGATGTGGATGTGCCGCAATCACTGGAGTTCAGGTAGCAGCTGGCTTGGCGGCGATGGCGGCCTTAAGCTCACCGTGCCTCTCTCTACCGCCATCGCGGGCAAGCCAGCTCCCACATTTGATCTTTGTCGTTGAACAGAGCCCATAAAAAAGCCCCGCCTGAGTGATCAGGCGGGGCTTTTTAGTTGCCGTTGGCGTTAAGCGAGGGGTTTAGGCTCGTGCTCTTCTTCCAGGGCTTTTGGGTTGTGCTCTACCACTTCATCAACGGAACGCAGGTTCTCGTCGATGGCTGGGGCAGTGTGCTCAACTGCGGCTTCGACGGCAGGCGCCTCGACCACTTCAGCCACAACCGGTGCCGCTTCGACGACGGCCGGGGCTGCTGCCGCTGCTGCTTCGGCTTCTTTCTGCAGACGCTCGGCTTCACGCTTGCGACGACGCACTTCACGCGGGTCGTTAGGCGCACGGCCGTTTTCGGTCAGGGCGCTGGCAGGGGCTTCAACCACTGGGGCGGCCACTTCGGCAACCACTGGGACCGGAGCAGGCTCGGCAACCACGACCGGTTCTGCAACTACCGCAGGTTCGGCGATAACCACTTCAGCAACCGGGGCCGGCGCTTCTTCTACCGGCGCCGGGGCAGGGGCTTCGGCGACGACGGCTGGCTCGGCAGTCCACTGGAAGGCGGTCTGTTCTTCGCGAACTTCACGCACTGGCGGGGTTGGCTCGGCAACTGGCGCTTCGACAACCGCTTCAACCACTGGCTGTGGTTCAACCACGGCCGCAGGTGCTGCTACTGCTTCGGCTTCAGGCTGGGCTTCGCGAACCGGTGCAACTTCCACTGCTGGAGCGGTAGGTGCTTCGATCACGCTGGTCGCTTCGACAACCGGCACTTCGACGACGGCAGTTTCCTGCACGGCGGCGGTGGCACGTTCGGCCTGCTGGTTGGCTTCGGCTTCGGCGGGCGCACTGATGACCACGCTGGCAACCGCAGCGGTAACGGCCAGGCCAGCGGCCAGTTCGGTGCTGGTGGGTTCGTTGCTGGCAGTTTCTTCGGGGGCTTCGCCGGTCTCTTCCGAGCCTTCGATCACATTGCCGTTGGCGTCACGTTGGCGCTCACGACGGTTGCTGCGACGACGCTGGCCACGGGAGCGGCGGCGTGGACGATCGCCTTCGGCGTTGTCCTGGCCATCTTCCTGTGGCTGCTCGTCGTTGTTCAGCAGGTCTTCTTCGCTGGCGGCGGCAGCCTGCTCGGCGCGTGGTTGACGCTCTTCACGCGGTGGGCGTGGGGTGCGCTCTTCACGGGGCTGGCGGGCCGGGCGTTCTTCAGTCGCGGCTTCCACTGCAACGGCTGCCACGGTTGGAGCGGCGTCCAGTGGCTCGCGCAGTTCACGTACACGTTCTTCACGCTCGCCACGTGGCTTGCGATCTTCACGCGGGGCGCGAGGGGTGCGGGGTGCGCGTTCTTCACGTGGCGCACGCTCTTCACGCGGGGCGCGTTCTTCGCGGGCTACGGCCGGGGTTTCTTCACGGGCTTCGCGTGGCTGGCGCTCTTCGCGGGGCGCGCGTTCTTCACGCGGTGCACGTTCTTCGCGAGGCTTGCGCTCTTCGTCACGGCGACCGTTGCGGTTACGGCTCTGCTGGCGACCGTTGCGACGCTCTTCGTTGCGTGCAGGGCGTTCAGCAGCTGGTTTCTCGACCACGGCTGGCGCAACAGGCTCTTCCTTGGTGGCGAACAGGCTGACCAGCGACTTCACCAGGCCCTTGAACAGGCTTGGCTCCGGCAGGACGGCAGGCGCGGCCACCGGGGCGGCGACTTCAGTCGGCACCGGTGCGTTGGCACGGGCCGGCGCGGTCTTGACGGCGGCTTCCTGGCGCACCAGGGTGCGGGTCGCGGCGGCTGGCTGGACTTCTTCGACTTCGGCAGCGGCAGCGGCGATTTCGTAGCTGGATTGGCCGCTGTGGGCTTCCGGGCTGTCATCACGCAGGCGCTGGACTTCAAAGTGCGGCGTCTCGAGGTGATCGTTGGGCAGGATCACGATACGGGCACGGGTGCGCAGTTCGATCTTGGTGATCGAGTTGCGTTTTTCGTTGAGCAGGAAGGCTGCAACCGGGATCGGCACTTGCGCGCGGACTTCGGCGGTGCGGTCTTTCAGGGCTTCTTCTTCGATCAGGCGCAGGATCGCCAGGGACAGCGATTCAACGTCACGGATGATGCCGGTGCCGTTGCAACGCGGGCAGACGATGCCGCTGCTTTCGCCCAGGGACGGACGCAGGCGCTGACGGGACATTTCCAGCAGGCCGAAGCGCGAGATGCGGCCAACCTGCACGCGGGCACGGTCGGCTTCCAGGCATTCGCGGACTTTTTCTTCCACGGCGCGCTGGTTCTTGGCGGGGGTCATGTCGATGAAGTCGATCACGATCAGGCCGCCGATATCACGCAGGCGCAGTTGGCGAGCGATTTCTTCGGCCGCTTCCAGGTTGGTCTGCAGGGCGGTTTCTTCGATGTCGCTGCCTTTGGTGGCGCGCGCCGAGTTGATGTCGATGGACACCAGGGCTTCGGTCGGATCGATCACGATGGAGCCACCGGAAGGCAGTTCGACCACGCGCTGGAAGGCGGTTTCGATCTGGCTTTCGATCTGGAAACGGTTGAACAGCGGCACGCTGTCTTCGTACAGCTTGATCTTGCTGGCGTACTGCGGCATCACCTGGCGGATGAAGGTCAGGGCTTCGTCCTGGGCTTCGACGCTGTCGATCAGCACTTCGCCGATGTCCTGGCGCAGGTAGTCGCGGATGGCGCGGATGATCACGTTGCTTTCCTGATAGATCAGGAATGGCGCGGAGCGGTCCAGGGACGCTTCTTTAATAGCGGTCCACAGTTGCAGCAGGTAGTCGAGGTCCCACTGCATTTCTTCGCTGCTGCGGCCAAGGCCGGCAGTGCGCACGATCAGGCCCATGTCGGCCGGGGCGATCAGGCCGTTGAGCGCTTCACGCAGTTCGTTGCGTTCTTCACCTTCGATACGACGGGAAATGCCGCCGGCACGCGGGTTGTTCGGCATCAGGACCAGGTAACGGCCAGCCAGGCTGATGAAGGTGGTCAGGGCGGCGCCCTTGTTGCCACGTTCTTCTTTTTCGACCTGGACGATGACTTCCTGGCCTTCGCTCAGGACGTCCTTGATGTTCACGCGGCCTTCAGGGGCTTTCTTGAAGTATTCGCGGGAGATTTCTTTGAGGGGCAGGAAGCCGTGGCGCTCAGAGCCAAAATCGACAAAGGCAGCCTCAAGGCTTGGCTCGATGCGAGTAATCCGGCCTTTATAGATGTTGGCCTTCTTCTGCTCGCGTGCACCGGACTCGATGTCCAGGTCGTAGAGGCGTTGGCCATCTACCAGTGCAACACGCAACTCTTCGGGTTGAGTTGCGTTAATCAGCATTCTTTTCATGTTGTACCGTCGGTTTCCGGGCTGCCGGAAACGGCGTTCGGCACACACGACTTCTCACGGTCGGTGTCAGGTGCGTCAAGAGTGGTTGGCCACTCCAGTGTCCAGCAATACCGGCCAATTGGGCTGGTATCGCGACTTACGCGTCCTGCTTGCTGTGGTGACTTAATAAGCACTCAGTCAGGAGGAGGAATCAACCGGCGACTGTGGACGAGATGAAGCGTCTAAATATAAGCCTAGTGCTACACAGTCCGACGGTTGTGCATCTCCACCCTACACGTATCCCTGATAATTCGGGTGCTGCCGCGCGCAGAATCCGCAGCGGGTTGGCATTTACCGTGTTCTCCAATGGGGAGTTCACGCTCATGGCTAATAACAGGCGTTGTTTCCGAAGCATTCGCCGTGGTCTGGTACAAGACTGACTGCACTTTGTGAACTGGCCATAAATATCGGCGCAAGAGGCGAATAATCACGCTGTTTCTTGCACTCGCTTCAGGCCTCATGTCACCTGCGCTTGTTACAATCTTGAGCCTTCCAGTGTGGCAAGAGCCCCGTAGGACGGCCTCGCGTCCTGATGAATTGCGATGGTCAGGGGCGGCAGTTTGCCGCGAGTCCTCTGTCCAGGCCGCTTTTGGCGGCGTTCGCGACTATAGCAGCAATGATTAAGTGCTTCAATTCCATAAAAAATTGTTATCATTCCCGGCATGACGACTACCACCCCCCCGACCCCCAGCGTCCAGCTGCTTGAGGTCTCGCCGGAATATGCCGGCCAACGCATCGACAATTTTCTTCTGGCCAGGCTCAAGGGCGTGCCCAAGACCTTGATTTATCGCATTTTGCGTAAAGGCGAGGTGCGGGTGAACAAGGGCCGGATCAAGCCTGAGTACAAGCTGCAGGCGGGCGATATCGTCCGCGTGCCGCCTGTGCGCGTGCCCGAGCGTGACGAGCCCGTGCCGCTGGCCCAGGGCCTGTTGCAGCGCCTTGAAGCCTCGATTGTCTTTGAAGACAACAAGCTGATCGTAATCAACAAACCGTGCGGCATTGCGGTGCACGGTGGCAGTGGTCTGAATTTCGGGGTGATCGAAGCCTTTCGTCAGTTGCGTCCAGATGCCAAGGAGCTGGAGTTGGTCCATCGCCTGGATCGCGACACTTCCGGGCTGTTGATGATCGCCAAGAAGCGCAGCATGTTGCGCCACCTGCATACCGCCCTGCGCGGCGATGGCGTGGACAAGCGCTATATGGCCCTGGTGCGTGGCAATTGGGCGTCCTCGATCAAGAGCGTGCGGGCGCCGTTGCAGAAGAGCAACCTGCGCTCCGGCGAGCGTATGGTCGAGGTGGACGAGGAGGGCAAGGAGGCGTTGACCCTGTTCAAGGTGCTGCGGCGCTTCGGTGACTTCGCGACCATGGTCGAAGCCAAGCCGGTGACCGGGCGTACCCACCAGATTCGCGTGCATACCCTGCATGCCGGCCATTGTATTGCGGGCGATACCAAGTACGGCGACGAGGGGTTTTCCAAGGAAATTCGTGACCTTGGCGGCAAACGCCTGTTCCTGCATGCCTATATGCTGACGGTGCCGTTGCCCGATGGTGGCGAATTGAAATTGCAGGCCCCTGTGGATGAGATGTGGGCCAAGACCGTGGAGCGCCTGAGTGTCGCGCCCTGACTACAAGCTGCTGATCTTTGACTGGGATGGCACCCTGTGCGATTCCATTGGTCGGATTGTCGAGTCGATGCACATGGCCTCGACCCGCTCCGGCTTCGAGCTGTGCAGTGACCTGGCGGTCAAGGGCATCATTGGCCTGGGGTTGCCCGAGGCTATCCGCACCCTGTACCCGCAGATTGCTGACAACGAGCTAGTGGCGTTTCGCGAACATTACGCCGAGCACTACATTGCCCTGGAGTCCGAACCGTCCCCCTTGTTCGAGGGGGTGGTGCCGTCCCTGGCGGCCTTGCGCGAGCAGGGCTATTACCTGGCCGTGGCGACCGGCAAGGCGCGGCGCGGCCTGGACCGGGTGCTCAAGGCCAATGGCTGGGAAGACTATTTCGATATTACCCGCGCCGCTGATGAAACCGCGAGCAAGCCCCATCCATTGATGCTGGAGCAGATCATGGCCCATTGCGGCGTGTCGGCCCGCGAGTCGTTGATGGTCGGGGATGCTTCATTCGATCTGCTGATGGCGCGCAATGCCGGTATGGACAGTGTGGCTGTCAGCTATGGCGCCCAGTCCCCCGAAGCCTTGCAGGCCTACGAACCGCGCCTGACGATTGACCGGTTTTCGCAATTGCACGCCTGGCTCAACCAGGCCCATTAAGTTTTTGCTGGGGTAGATGGCATGACCGATGAGTGGAAAGCACCGACCAAGGCCGGTGCCGACAATGGCGATGATAAAAGCTGGAAATTGCTGGAAAAGACCCTGCTGGCGGGTGTCCAGGAACAGCGTCGCGCCCGGCGTTGGGGGATTTTCTTCAAGCTCCTGACCTTTACCTACCTGATTGGCATGCTGGTGCTGTTCAGTCCGTTGGTGGATATGGAGAAGAGTGCTGTGCGCAGTGCCAACTACACCGCGCTGATCGAGGTGCGTGGGGTGATTGCCGACAAGGAGTCTGCCAGTGCCGACAATATCGTCAGCAGCCTGCGCACCGCCTTCGAGGACCCCAAGGTCAAGGGTGTGGTGCTGCGCATCAACAGCCCTGGCGGCAGCCCGGTACAGTCGGGTTATGTCTATGACGAAATCCGCCGCCTGCGCGCCCTGTATCCGCAAACCAAGGTATATGCGGTGATTTCTGACCTGGGTGCTTCGGGCGCCTATTACATCGCCAGTGCCGCCGACCAGATCTACGCCGACAAGGCCAGCCTGGTGGGTTCCATTGGCGTGACGGCGGCCGGCTATGGGTTTGTCGGGGCCATGGAGAAGCTGGGGGTTGAGCGGCGTACCTACACCTCGGGCGAGCACAAGTCATTCCTCGATCCGTTCCAGCCGCAAAAGGCGGATGAAACCCAGTTCTGGCAGGGCGTGCTCGACACCACCCATCGCCAGTTCATTGCCAGCGTCAAGCAGGGGCGTGGTGAGCGGCTCAAGGACAAGGAACACCCAGAGCTGTTCTCTGGCCTGATCTGGTCCGGCGAGCAGGCGCTGCCGCTGGGCTTGATCGATGGCCTGGGCAGTGCCAGCTCGGTGGCGCGGGATGTGGTTGGCGAGAAGGAGCTGGTGGACTTTACCGTCCAGGAGTCGCCGTTCGATCGCTTCTCCAAGAAGCTGGGGGCCAGTGTCGCGGAGAAATTGGCGCTGTATATGGGCTTCCAGGGGCCGGCCTTGCGCTGATCTCGCGATCGGCATAACTAAAAAATGTGGGAGCGGGCTTGCCCGCGATTGCGGTGGGTCAGCCAGCCAATGGGTTACTGATAGGCTGCCATCGCGGGCAAGCCCGCTCCCACATTGGGTTTTTGGGGTTCTTAGGGGATTTGCACGCCTTCGGCCAGCAACATATCCACCAGTCGGATCAGCGGTAGGCCGACGAGGCTGGTGGCGTCCGGGCCTGCGGTGCTCTGAAACAAGCTTACCCCCAGGCCCTCGGCCTTGAAGCTGCCAGCGCAGTCGTAGGGCTGCTCGATCCGCAGGTAGCGCTCGATCTGTGCCGGCTCCAGTTGGCGCATCGTGACCGTGAAGGGCACGCAGTCCACTTGGCAATGCCCGGTGTCGCTATTGAGCAGGGCCAGGCCGGTGAGGAAGCTGACCTGTCGGCCGCTGGCCGCGAGCAATTGCTCGCGGGCCTTTTCAAAGGTGTGGGGTTTGCCGATGATCTGGCCGTCGAGCGTCGCCACCTGGTCCGAACCGATGATCAGGTGCCCTGAATGGCTGCCGGCCAGGGCGCGTGCCTTCTCTTCGGCCAGGCGCTTGACCAGGTTGACTGCGGACTCATTTATGCGATGGCTTTCGTCGATATCCGGAGAGCTGCAGATGAACGGCAGGTGCAGGCGATTCAGCAGTTCCCGGCGATAAACCGAGCTGGATGCGAGTAATAAAGGCAACATGGGGCTCTCCTCAAGGCAGTCGCGGATTCTAGCGAGCGGACAGTCTGGCGCACAGGGCTGAATTTCCTTTGACATGGGCGGGTGCATCCCTATAATGCTGCGCCTATGTTGAATGACCCGATTCCACCTCACGTTGACCCGCGCAAATTGGCTGATCGTGGCACCACCCTCCAAGGTGAAGTGTTGCTGGCCGATTTGGAGAGACTCTGCGACCCGCTTTCCGACACTGTCGGTACGGTGCAGGCTAAATTCGTTTTTGAACGAGATGAACGTAAATCTGTGGTGATCCACAGCTTTATCGACACCGAGGTCAAAATGGTTTGCCAGCGTTGTCTTGAGCTGGTCACCCTGCCGATCCACAGCGAATGCAGTTATGCTGTGGTGAAAGAGGGTGCGAATACCCAGTCGTTGCCGAAAGGTTATGACGTGCTGGAACTGGGCGAAGATCCTTTGGATCTGCATGCACTGATCGAGGAGGAGCTTCTGCTCGCCTTGCCCATTGTGCCTGCTCATCATCCGGAAGAATGCCAGCAGCCGGCGGGGCTCGATGACGAGTCCGAACCGAGCGAGGACGAGGTAACGCGGTCCAACCCGTTCAGTGTATTGGCGCAGTTAAAGCGTGACCCAAACGTTTAGGAGTTAATCAATTATGGCTGTTCAGCAGAACAAAAAATCCCGCTCTGCCCGTGACATGCGTCGTTCGCACGATGCCCTGACGGCAAGCACTCTGTCTGTAGAAAAAACCACCGGTGAAATTCACCTGCGTCACCACGTATCGCCAGAAGGCGTATACCGTGGCCGTAAAGTGATCGACAAGGGCGCTGACGAGTAATCACTTGTCTGCTCAAGTCATCGCGATTGACGCAATGGGCGGGGACTTCGGTCCCCGCAGCATTGTCCAGGCATGCATTGCCAGCCTGTCTGCTACGCCCTCGTTGCACCTGACCCTCGTCGGTCAACCTTCCCTACTTGAAGAACTGATTGCCAGTCATCCGGCTGTGGATCGCGCGCGCCTGACGATAATGCCGGCCAGCGAAACCATCGGCATGGATGAGAAGCCGGCCCAGGCCCTGCGTGGCAAGCCTGACTCCTCCATGCGCGTGGCCCTTGAGCTGCTGCGTGATGGCAAGGTCCAGGCCTGTGTCAGTGCCGGCAATACCGGGGCCTTGATGGCGCTGTCCCGTCATGTGCTGAAAACCCTGCCGGGCATTGATCGGCCGGCAATGGTCGCGGCGATCCCGACGCAGCGTGGCTACTGCCAGTTGCTGGACCTGGGGGCGAATGTCGATTGCAGTGCCGAGCACCTGTTGCACTTTGCCCTGATGGGCTCGGTCGCGGCCGAGGCGCTGGGCGTGGTGCGCCCACGGGTGGCGTTGCTGAACATCGGTACCGAGGACATCAAGGGCAACCAGCAGGTCAAGCTGGCCGCCAGCCTATTGCAGCAGGCGCGGGGCTTGAACTACATCGGGTTTGTGGAAGGCGATGGGCTGTATCGCGGCGAGGCCGATGTGGTGGTTTGTGACGGTTTTGTCGGAAATATCCTGCTTAAATCCAGCGAAGGCCTGGCCACAATGATTTCTGCGCGGATCGAGGCGTTGTTCAGGCGCAACCTGGCTTCACGGCTGGTGGGGGCTTTGGCGCTGCCGCTGATGCGGCGGCTGCAGGCGGACCTGGCTCCGGCGCGGCATAACGGCGCCAGCTTTCTCGGTTTGCAGGGCATTGTGGTAAAAAGCCACGGTTCGGCGGGTGTCCAGGGCTTTCAGAGTGCCATTGCGCGCGCAATGATCGAGATCCAGGAGAACCTGCCGCAACGCTTGCATGGCCGTCTTGAGGATCTGTTGCCTTAGGCGAATCGGGCCGGGAATGCTTAAATGTGACCGGTCAGTTCAATTGACCATCCAATCTGTCAGTTTCTTGCGCTCCCAGCTGTGGGGCGTCAATTCACCGACGACCAGATCATTAGGGGCTTGTTACATGTCTACATCCCTCGCATTCGTCTTTCCAGGGCAGGGTTCGCAGTCCCTCGGCATGTTGGCCGAGCTGGGCGCGCAATACCCACAGGTTTTGGAAACATTCAAGGAAGCGTCCGCGGCCTTGGGCTACGACCTCTGGGCATTGACCCAGGACGGGCCGGAAGAACTGCTCAACCAAACCGATAAAACCCAGCCGGCCATCCTGACCGCTTCGATCGCGCTGTGGCGCGTCTGGCTGGCCGAAGGCGGCGCACGCCCGGCGTTTGTCGCCGGTCACAGCCTGGGCGAGTACAGCGCCCTGGTCGCGGCAGGCAGCCTGACACTCGCCGAGGCCGTCAAGCTGGTAGAGCGTCGTGGCCAATTGATGCAAGAGGCTGTTCCCGCCGGGCAGGGCGGCATGGCCGCTATCCTGGGCCTGGACGACGCCGTGGTGATCCAGGCCTGTGCCGAAGCGGCCCAGGGCGAAGTGGTCAGCGCCGTGAACTTCAACTCCCCTGGCCAGGTGGTCATCGCCGGTGCCAAGGCCGCAGTGGAGCGTGCCATCGAAGGCTGCAAGGCCCGTGGCGCCAAGCGTGCCTTGCCGTTGCCGGTCAGCGTGCCGTCCCATTGCGAGTTGATGCGCCCGGCGGCCGAGCGTTTTGCCGAGTCCATCGCCGCCGTCAACTGGCAGGTACCGCAGATCCCGTTGGTGCAAAATGTCAGCGCCGACGTGGCGCCGGACCTGGAAACCCTCAAGCGCGACCTGCTGGAGCAACTGTACAAGCCGGTGCGCTGGGTTGAATCAGTCCAGACCCTGGCCGCCAAGGGCGCTACCCAGCTGGTTGAGTGTGGTCCGGGTAAAGTCCTGGCCGGTCTCAACAAACGCTGCGCCGAAGGCGTGTCGACGTCCAATCTCAATACCCCGGATGGCTTCACCGCCGCCCGCGCCGCACTGGCCTGAACTTAAGGAGAAGCCTGCATGAGTCTGCAAGGTAAAGTTGCACTGGTCACTGGCGCAAGCCGTGGCATTGGCCAGGCGATTGCCCTGGAACTGGGTCGTCAGGGCGCGGTAGTGATCGGTACTGCCACCTCTGCCTCGGGCGCCGAGCGCATTGCTGCGACCCTCAAGGAAAACGGCGTGCAGGGCACCGGCCTGGAGCTCAACGTGACCAGCGATGAGTCCGTGGCGGCCGTACTGGCCCAGATCACCGCACAGTTTGGCACCCCGGCCATTCTGGTGAACAACGCCGGTATTACCCGCGACAACCTGATGATGCGCATGAAAGACGACGAGTGGTACGACGTGGTCGATACCAACTTGAACAGTCTGTTTCGCCTGTCCAAGGGGGTTTTGCGCGGCATGACCAAGGCGCGTTGGGGCCGAATTATCAATATTGGCTCCGTAGTGGGTGCCATGGGCAACGCAGGCCAAGTAAACTACGCCTCTGCCAAGGCCGGCCTGGAAGGTTTCAGCCGTGCCCTGGCGCGTGAAGTCGGCTCGCGGTCGATTACGGTCAACTCGGTGGCTCCAGGGTTTATCGATACCGATATGACTCGCGAATTGCCCGAAGCGCAACGTGAAGCGTTGCTGACGCAAATTCCGCTGGGCCGTCTGGGCCAGGCCCAAGAGATCGCCAATGTGGTCTCTTTCCTGGCGTCTGACGGTGCGGCATACGTGACTGGGGCTACAATCCCGGTCAACGGCGGGATGTACATGAGTTAAATTGTGACGGATCGCTTCAAAAAAATGTCATACGAGCGGTCTAAAATCCGTTATAAAGCTGCAATCTATTTATAGACAGGTGGTTGGTAGGGTACGCGGGTGAAGCTTTCAGTTGAAAAGCTGAAAAGCCTTTCTATACACTTACCCACTGGCCAGCTGCCTGAATTTGTCCATTAGGAGTGAAAACAAGGTATGAGCACCATCGAAGAGCGCGTCAAGAAAATCGTTGCCGAGCAACTGGGCGTTAAAGAAGACGAAGTGAAAAACACTTCTTCCTTCGTTGAAGACCTGGGTGCCGACTCCCTTGACACCGTTGAGCTGGTGATGGCTCTGGAAGAGGAATTCGAGACCGAAATCCCGGACGAAGAAGCTGAAAAAATCACTACTGTTCAAGCTGCTATCGACTACGTTACTAGCCACCAGGCGTAATAGTTTGTAATCGTCGCTTGCTGTTATGGAAAAACCGCACTGCTATTACGGCGTGCGGTTTTTTCTTTAGCTCTGATGAAAAATGAGCTCTGAAGCAAAGTGTCGTCATTAGAAAAAGGAGAGTGCTGTGTCGCGTAGACGCGTCGTAGTCACCGGTATGGGTATGTTGTCGCCACTGGGTACGGATGTGCCGAGCAGTTGGCAGGGCATTCTGGCTGGCCACAGTGGTATTGGTCTGATTGAGCATACGGACCTTTCTGCCTATTCCACCCGTTTTGGCGGCTCGGTAAAGGGCTTCAATGTCGAGGAATATCTCTCGATCAAGGAATCCCGCAAACTCGACCTGTTCATTCAATACGGCCTGGCAGCCGGTTTTCAGGCAGTGCGTAATGCCGGCCTGGAAGTCACCGATGCCAACCGTGATCGCATCGGCGTGGCCATGGGCTCGGGTATTGGCGGTTTGACCAATATCGAAGAAACCAGCCGCACGTTGCACGAATCCGGCCCCCGTCGAATTTCACCGTTCTTCGTCCCGGGCTCGATCATCAATATGATTTCCGGTTTCCTGTCCATCCACCTGGGTGCCCAGGGGCCTAACTACGCCATTTCCACGGCGTGCACCACGGGCACTCACTGCATCGGCATGGCGGCGCGCAATATCGCCTATGACGAGGCGGACGTGATGATTGCCGGTGGCGCCGAAATGGCCGCCTGCGGCCTGGGCATGGGCGGCTTCGGCGCGTCCCGTGCGCTGTCCACGCGCAATGACGAGCCGACTCGTGCCAGCCGTCCGTGGGACAAGGGCCGTGATGGCTTTGTATTGTCCGACGGTGCCGGTGCCCTGGTTCTCGAAGAGCTGGAACACGCCAAGGCCCGTGGCGCGACGATCTATGCCGAGCTGATCGGCTTTGGCATGAGTGGCGATGCCTACCACATGACCTCGCCCCCCGCCGACGGCGCGGGCGCTGCGCGTTGCATCAGCAATGCCCTGCGCGATGCGAAGATCAATATCGACCAGGTGCAGTACATCAACGCCCACGGCACCTCGACGCCGACTGGCGACCTGGCGGAAGCCCAGGCCATCAAGTCGGTATTCGGCGAGCACGCCTACAAGCTGGCGGTCAGTTCCACCAAGTCCATGACCGGTCACCTGCTGGGTGCAGCCGGTGCGGTCGAAGCGATTTTCAGCGTGCTGGCGATCAAGGACCAGGTCGCGCCGCCGACCATCAACCTGGATGAGCCGGATGAAGGCTGCGACCTGAACTTCGTGCCTCACGAGCCGCAGAAGATACCGATTGACGTGGTGCTGTCCAACTCGTTCGGCTTTGGTGGTACCAACGGTTCCCTGGTGTTCCGCCGGTTCGCCGAGTGATGCACAGCTGGGTCGACGGTTTGCCAGCGGACGCCGTGCCGCTGAAAGATCGCGGCCTGGCCTACGGTGATGGTTTGTTTGAAACCATCGCGGTCAGGGCCGGGCAGCCCGTGCTGCTTGACCGCCACCTGCAACGCCTCGACCAGGGTTGCAGGCGCCTGGCGCTTACCGTGGACCCGGCACTGATCCGCAGCGAGTTGCTGGCCTATGCCGCCGCCCTCGGTGACGGTGTTCTCAAGTTGATCCTCACCCGTGGCGACAGCCTGCGCGGTTATGGCGCCCACGCCGGCAGCCCCGTGCGGCGTATTCTGCAAGGCAGCCCGCCTGCCACCTATCCCCTGGCCCATGGTTTATCAGGTGTACGCCTGTTTCCCTGTGCCACGCGTTTGTCCGAGCAACCGGTGCTCGCCGGTCTCAAGCACCTCAACCGCCTTGAGCAAGTCATCGCCCGCGCCGAGTGGCAAGATGCCGATCACGCCGAAGGATTGATGCTGGATATGTCCGGGCGTGTCATCGAAGGCGTGTTCAGCAACCTGTTCCTGGTGCATGACGGCCAACTGCTGACGGCTGACCTGGGCCGCTGTGGCGTGGCCGGCGTCATGCGGGCCGAGCTGTTGGCCAGGGCCGAGGCGTTGGGCATTGTCACGGTTGTCGGCGATATCAGCCTGGCGCAGTTGCAACAGGCTGACGAGGTGTTTGTCTGCAATAGCGTATATGGCATTTGGCCGGTGCTTGGATGTGGGCCAATGAGCTGGTCGGCCGGGCCGCTCACCCGTAAACTGCAAGGCATTGTTCGCGCGCTATTGGGTGTTTGATTTGAGACGTAAAATTTTATTGCTGCTGGCGACCGGTCTGGTCCTGGCGGGTTTGCTGCTGGGCTTTTCGGCCTGGAAGCTGGACTCGGCCTTGAAGCAGCCGCTGAACCTGGCCCAGGAGCAATTGCTCGATGTAGCGGCCGGCGCGACCCCGACAGGCACCTTCAATCGCCTGGAAGCTGACGGCGTGCTTGAAGATGCTTTCTGGTTGCGCCTCTACTGGCGCTTCAACCTTGAAGGCCAACCGCTGCACAGTGGCGAATACCGCATGACGCCAGGCCTGACGGCCCAGGGCCTGATCGGCCTGTGGCAGCGCGGCGACGTGGTGCAGTACAGCCTGACCCTGGTAGAGGGCTGGAACTTTCGCCAGGTCCGCAGCGCCTTGGCCAAGCATGAAAAGATCGAGCAGACCCTGTCGGGCTTGAGTGATCCCGAGGTGATGGCAAAAATCGGCCATCCTGACGTGTTCCCCGAAGGGCGGTTCTTCCCCGACACCTACCGTTTTGTGCGCGGCATGACCGATGTCGAGTTCCTGAAGAAAGCCTACAACCGCCTGGACGATGTACTGGCCCAGGAGTGGAGCCGACGCGCCCCGGAGGCGCCCTATACCGATGCCTACCAGGCGCTGATCATGGCGTCGCTGGTGGAGAAGGAAACCGGCGTGCCTGAAGAGCGTGGGCAGATTGCCGGGGTGTTTGTGCGGCGCCTGAAGATCGGCATGCTGCTGCAAACCGACCCCACCGTGATCTACGGCATGGGCGAGCGCTACAACGGCAAGTTGACGCGTGCGCACCTCAAGGAAGCCACGCCCTATAACACCTACATGATCAGCGGCTTGCCGCCGACGCCGATTGCCATGGTCGGCCGCGAGGCGATTCATGCCGCGTTGAACCCGGTGCCGGGCAGCAGCCTGTATTTCGTGGCCCGGGGCGATGGCAGCCATATTTTCTCCGATAGCCTGGAGGCCCATAATGCCGCCGTGCGCGAGTACCAGCTCAAGCGCCGCGCCGACTATCGCTCCAGCCCCGCGCCGGCTGCGCCCGCGACCGTTGAGCCGGTCGCGCCCGACGCTGCGCCCGCGCAAGGCCCGCAATGACTCTGACTAAGGACTGCCTGTGACTGGCTTGTTTATTACCCTGGAAGGCCCGGAAGGCGCCGGCAAGAGTACCAACCGCGAATACCTGGCCGAACGCTTGCGCGCTGAAGGGATCGAGGTGCTGCTGACCCGCGAGCCCGGCGGTACGCCCCTGGCCGAGAAGATCCGCGAGGTACTGCTGGCCACTGGCGATGAGGTCATGCACCCGGACACCGAGCTGTTGCTGGTGTTTGCCGCCCGTGCCCAGCACCTGGCCGAGGTGATACACCCGGCGCTGGCCCGTGGTGCGGTGGTGATCTGCGACCGCTTCACCGATTCCACCTACGCCTACCAAGGGGCTGGCCGTGGTTTGTCCCTGGCGCGCATCGCGACCCTGGAGAGCTTTGTCCAGGGCGAACTGCGCCCGCACCTGACCCTGGTCTTCGACCTGCCGGTAGAGGTCGGCCTGGCCCGGGCCAGCGCCCGTGGCCGCCTGGACCGCTTCGAGCTGGAAGGCCGGGCCTTTTTTGAAGCGGTGCGCGCCGCTTATCTCCAGCGTGCCCAGGCCGCACCGTCGCGCTACTGCTTGCTGGATGCCGCGCAGCCGTTGGAACAGGTGCAGCAGGCCATCGATGCACTGCTGCCCAAACTGTTGGAGCTTTCCCGTGGCTGAAGCCTATCCGTGGCAGGACAGCCTGTGGCAGCAATTGGCCGGGCGTGCCCAGCACGCCCATGCCTACCTGCTCCATGGGCCGGTGGGCATTGGCAAGCGTGCCCTGGCCGAACGCTTGATGGCGCGCCTGCTGTGCCAGCAACCGGCGGGGCTGGAGGCCTGCGGGCACTGCAAGTCGTGCCTGCTGCTCAAGGCCGGCAGCCATCCCGACAATTATGTGCTGGAGCCGGAAGAGGCCGACAAGGCGATCAAGGTCGACCAGGTGCGTGACCTGGTGAGCTTCGTGGTGCAGACCGCGCAGATGGGCGGGCGCAAGGTGGTGTTGATCGAGCCGGTGGAGTCGATGAACATCAACGCCGCCAACGCCTTGCTCAAGAGCCTTGAGGAGCCCTCCGGCGATACGGTGCTGTTGCTGGTCAGTCACCAGTCCAGCCGCCTGCTGCCGACTATCCGCAGCCGCTGTGTGCAACAGGCCTGCCCACTGCCGAGCGAGGCCATGAGCCTGCAGTGGCTGGGTCAGGCCCTGCCGGCGTGCAGTGAGCAGGAGCGGGTCGAGTTGCTGACCCTGGCGGCCGGCTCGCCCTTGGCCGCGGTCAGCCTGCAGGCCCAGGGCGTGCGCGAGCAGCGTGCGCTGGTGGTTGACGGGGTGAAGAAGCTGCTCAAGCAGGAGCAGTCAGCCACGCAGTTGGCCGAGGGCTGGAAAGACGTGCCGCTGTTGCTGCTGTTTGACTGGTTCTGCGACTGGTCCAGCCTGATCCTGCGCTACCAACTGACCCAGGACGAAAACGGCCTGGGCTTGATGGACATGCGCAAGGTCGTGCAATACCTGGCGCAAAAGAGCGCCCAGGACAAGGTATTGAACATCCAGGACTGGATCCTCGCCCAGCGCCAGAAGGTGTTGGGCAAGGCCAACCTGAACCGGGTGCTGTTGCTTGAGGCGCTGCTGGTGCAGTGGGTCGGGCTGCTCGGCCGACGTTGATATTTTCGGGGCCGACGCAGGTTGCGTGGGCCGGACACTTCCTGTGACGCAAGTTGTAACTTCTTATGCTCGTAGATTCCCATTGCCACCTTGATCGCCTCGACCTCGCCGCCCACAACGGCTCCCTGGATGCCGCCCTCGATGCTGCGCGCCAGCGGGGTGTGGGGCACTTCCTGTGCATTGGCGTCAGCGCCGAGAATGCCGCCCACGTCAAGGCCCTGGCCGAACGCTATGCCGATGTGGATTGCTCGGTGGGCATCCACCCCCTGGACCTCAAGCCTGGCGAAGCCCCGGCCCTTGACTGGTTGCTGGGCGAACTCAATCACCCGCGCGTAGTGGCCATTGGCGAGACAGGCCTGGATTACCACTACGAGCCGGAAGCTGCCGAACTGCAGCAGGCCTCGTTCCGCCTGCACCTGCAAGCGGCGCAGCAGACCGGCAAGCCCGTGATCGTGCATACCCGCGGCGCCCGTGCCGACACCCTGGCCTTGCTGCGCGAAGCGGCGCTGCCCCAGGCGGGTGTGTTGCACTGTTTTACCGAAGACTGGGAAATGGCCAAGGCGGCCCTGGACCTGGGGTTCTATATTTCCCTGTCGGGCATCGTCACCTTCCGCAACGCCGAGGCCCTGCGGGATGTGGCGCGCCAGGTGCCGGCCGACCGCTTGCTGGTGGAGACCGATTCGCCATACCTGGCGCCGATCCCCCACCGTGGCAAGCCGAACCTGCCGGAATATGTGCGGGATGTGGCCGATTACCTGGCGATGTTGCGCGGCGAGTCGGTCGAGGGGTTTGCCGAGCAGACCACCGCGAACTTCAAGCGTCTGTTCCCCCTGGCGCACGTTCGCTGAATTCAAGGCAAAAAAAACCCGGGTTCTGGGGGGTGAATCCGGGTTAAGACCATTAGGAGTAAACAAGGATACGCGGTCCGTTGGTACCCATATCGGTGCTTCACTTGGGGGAGATGTCACACCGACAGATGAAGTATTGATCAGTATGGCGTGCAGTCCAGTCGCTTTTGGTCGTTTTTTAAACAGATTTGGAATACGTCCGCTTCGCTTGAGTTCTCAATGAGCAGCAATACATTGCGCGGGCCGGTGTTTTATTTCTGACCCATATCGCCTGATTCGTTGGCGCACTGTAAGTTTAGTGTATGGGTTGTTCATATAGACGTTGCCCAACGACCGTCCAGTCGGGATAATCCCGCGCACCGGGTAAAACGTTCCATCATCGGTTCACCCTGTGAGCCCTATGGCGCCAAGCCCTCCCAATCCTGACCTCTGCAGACCTCTTTCTATGCACAAAGAACCCCGTAAGGTCCGTGAGTTTCGCCGCCGTGAGCAGGAAATTCTCGACACCGCGCTCAAATTGTTCCTCGAACAGGGTGAAGACAGCGTCACCGTCGAGATGATTGCGGATGCCGTGGGTATCGGCAAAGGCACGATCTATAAACACTTCAAATCCAAGGCCGAGATCTATCTGCGCCTGATGCTCGACTACGAGCGCGATTTGAACGAGTTGCTGCACTCGGCCGACGTCGACAAGGACAAGGAAGCGCTGTCCCGCGCCTACTTCGAGTTCCGCATGCGTGACCCGCAGCGCTATCGCCTGTTCGACCGCCTCGAAGAAAAAGTGGTCAAGGGTCACCAGGTGCCGGAAATGGTCGAGGAACTGCACAAGATCCGTGCCTCGAACTTCGAGCGCCTGACCCTGCTGATCAAGGGTCGGATCAGCGAAGGCAAGCTGGAAGACGTGCCACCTTATTTCCATTACTGCGCCGCGTGGGCGTTGGTCCATGGCGCCGTGGCGCTGTACCACTCGCCATTTTGGAGCAACGTGCTGGAAGATCAGGAAGGCTTCTTCCAGTTCCTGATGGACATCGGCGTGCGCATGGGCAACAAGCGCAAGCACAGCTCCGACCTGCCGAACCCCGAGACGCCTGCCACCTAAGGCATTCACCCGGACAATGGCCGGCTGATTTACTGCCGTGTGTGCCAACCCAGGAATATACTCAGGCAAGGACCTTGCTAAAATCTGATTTATAAGTCAGGTTTTAGCGCGCCCGAATTATCCGCTGCCGGAGTGATCCATGATCGTTGATCGTCAAGGCAGGCGTTTTCGCAATTTGCGGATCAGCCTGACCTCAGCCTGCAATTACGCCTGTACCTACTGCGTGCCCAATGGCAAGCGGCTGGTGGCTGCGCAGGACGAGCTCTCGGCCGAGGCCATGGCCCGTGGCGTGGCCTACCTGATCGAGGCGGCGGGTATCGATCGCCTGCGCATTACCGGCGGCGAGCCACTGGTCAGCCCCAAGCTCGAAACCTTTATGCAGGCTGTCGGGCAGATGGGCTTGAGCGATATCAGCCTGACCACCAATGGCCAGTTACTGGCGCGCAAGTTGCCATTGCTGGTCGATGCCGGCATTCGCCGGATCAATGTGTCCCTCGACACCCTGGATGCCGCCGCCTTTCGCGGGATTGCCCGGGGCGGCGACCTGGCCACGGTCCTCGATGGCATGGACCAGGCGAGTGCGGCGGGGATCAGGATCAAGGTCAATATGGTGCCGTTGCGCGGGCAGAACCTCGACCAGGTGATGCCGCTGCTGGAGTATTGCCTGGCGCGTGGTTATGAACTGCGTTTTATCGAATTGATGCGCATGGGCCACCTGGCCAGCGACTCCAACGCCTTCCTGCAGCAATTCGTCAGCCTTCAACAACTGTTGAGCCTGATTGGCGAGCATCACGAATACTTGCAGGCCGACGCCCCGGTGGATGCCACGGCCGTGCGTTATGAAATTCCCGGCCAGGGCTTCTTCGGTGTGATCGCCAATGAAAGCGTGCCGTTTTGCCGAACCTGCTCGCGCTTGCGCCTGTCGTCCACGGGTTGGCTGCACGGCTGCCTGTCTTCGAGCAACCGCCACTATGTCGGCGACCTGTTGGACAAGCCGCGACACCAGGCCCTGCCGGCGTTACAGGGCTTGCTGGTCAAGGCCTTGGGTGACAAGCAGGAAGTGGCGTTTTCGGGCGGGGCGACGGTGATGAAGATCATTGGTGGCTAGCCAGGCAAGCTGGCGCAAAATCTGCATCTCGTGCCCATTCGCCGGTTTTCCGTCACCGGCCTCTGGAGGATAGGATGCGTAGTCTGGTTTTGTTGCTGGCGTCGTTTGCGCTGGGTGGCTGCATGACAGTCAGCGATATGGCCGAAGGCACTCGCTATCAGATGAGCGATGCCGGTTTGCTGGACCACAGCGACACCCGCCGTTCCAACTCGGTTCGCATTCAGCCCGACTCCTTTGTGTTTATCGCCCAGGGCGCGTTCACGCCGCCGGGCAGTGCCTACCCGCGGCCCAATGTGGTGGCCGAAGAAGCCTTCAACGGTTTTATCGAATACTTCCCCATGGTGCGCCGCGCCCGCGCCCCGGAAGGTTTGGAGCAGGCCATGGCCGAGGCCCGCGAGGTAGGCGCCCATTACCTGTTGTATACACGGTTTGCCAAGGCGGATGATCGCATCGGCAATGCGGACGAGTGGGCCGACCAGGAAGCACTCGACCGGCTGGGTGTCGACAGCGGGGTGATCCAAATCATGTTGATCGAGACCAGCACCCAGTATTTGATCGATACTGCACGCATTCGCAGCCGTGGCGGTTTACTGACGTTCCACGACAACAAGCCTGAAGACCTGCTTGGCCCACCGCTGCGCCAGTACGCTCGCAGCCTGCTGGGCATGAGCGACCAGTAATTCAAAGGAGAACAGCATGACGGGTTCGGCCAAGGCCAATGATTTGTTGGCACAATTGCCCAAGGGCAAGGGACCGGCACCGGTTCACCTGTGGAACCCGGATTTCTGTGGCGATATCGACATGCGTATCGCCCGGGATGGCACCTGGTATTACCTGGGCACCCCCATCGGGCGCAAACCGATGGTCAAGCTGTTCTCCACTATCATCCGTCGCGATGGCGATGATTACTTTCTGATCACGCCGGTGGAAAAGGTCGGGATCAAGGTGGATGACGCGCCCTTTGTGGCCGTGTCGCTGGAGGTCGAGGGGCAGGGCGAAAGCCAGCTCCTGCGGTTTACCTCCAATGTCGAAGACCTGATCGAAGCCGGCCCGGCACACCCGCTGCGGGTGCTGATTGATCCGCACACCCAGGAACCTTCGCCCTACGTGCTGGTGCGCCACAACCTGGAGGCGCTGGTCCATCGCAACGTGTTCTACCAGTTGGTGGAGCTGGCGGTGACACGCCTGATCGATGGCCAGCGCTGGCTGGGGGTGTGGAGTGGCGGGGTGTTTTTCCCGATTGGCCTGGAACCTGTGGACTGAGCCCGGCTATATCGGTGCGGCATACCTCTTCAGGGTCCGTGGCTCAAGGTTGTTTCGGCGCGCCGGGCAGGTTGTCATCGATGTTGCTTGGGGTGGCGTTCTTGCCCGGGCCGATCTTGCCGTTCTCGACATCGGTGCCCAGGCCCTGGCGGTTGCCGTCATTGCCTTGGGTGCGTGGGTCGGCGCCGTCCTGGATGATGGCTCCGCCATTGGTATCCAGCCCGGTGCCCATGGAGTTCCTGGTTTCTTCGGTCGCAGGGTTGGGCGGGCTGCCAATCGGGTCGGTCTTGCCGGTGGAGTGGTCGGACGCGGCGACGCTGGCCAGGGAAACCGCAGACAGCAGGCCGGCGAGGGCGAGGGCAGTCACTTTGGACGTGTTCATGGTGGAGCCTCCATAGGAATAATGTCCGTACCTTATGTTGGTCAGCCCCGGTTTGTGGTTGGTGCCTTGATCGCGACGAACGGTTTAAACAGGTGTACAGCGCAGTGATGCGCCTGCATAAAACCCTGCAAGCGATCATCAAAGGGCCTTAGTATGTGTCCTTTCTTTTTCAGCCGCAGGCCTGTTGATGACCATCGAGATCCGTCCCGCCGTGCCCAGCGATGCTGCGCAGATCCTGACCTTTATCACTGAACTGGCCGAGTACGAAAAAGCCCGCCACGAAGTGATCGCCAGCGTGGTGGACATCGAACGCAGCCTGTTCAGCGAGGGCGCTACCGCCCATGGCCTGATCTGCCTGCGCGACGGCTTGCCGATCGGTTTTGCGGTGTTCTTCTTCAGCTATTCCACTTGGCTGGGCAGCAACTGCCTGTACCTGGAAGACTTGTATATCAACCCGCAGCAGCGCGGCGGCGGGGCGGGCAAGAAGTTGCTGCGCCACCTGGCGAAGATCGCCTGCGACAATGGCTGTGGGCGCTTTGAATGGAGCGTGCTGGACTGGAACGAACCGGCCATTGCCTTCTACAAATCCATCGGTGCCCAGCCCCAGGAAGAATGGGTGCGCTATCGCATGGAAGGCGACGCGTTGCGCGACTTCGCCCAGGGTTGAGATCGGCCCTGCCTTGAGGCCCGGCATTTGCCATAATGGCCGCCGCTTTCGTATTTCTAGATAGGCCCTACATGCAGGAAAACCCAGCAGTCATCGCCAAAGATCCCGCACCCACGGGCACCCAGACCCTGCTGCGCGGCCTGGGCGTGGTGCAGGCGGTGGCGGCCGGCGCACGGGACCTCAAGGAGATTGCCCGGCGCATCGGCACCACCCGCAGCACCACGCACCGCCTGGCCAGTTGCCTGGTGGACGAGCGCTACCTGCGGGTGGTGCCGCAAGTCGGCTACCTGTTGGGCCCCAAGTTGATCGAGTTGGGCTTCCAGGCCCGGGAAGAACTGCCGCTGGTGACGCTGGCGACACCCTATCTGGATGAGCTGTCGGTGCAGACCGGCGACACCATCCACCTGGCTATCCGCGAATATGATGAAGTGTTGTACCTGCACAAGAACCCTGGGCGCAATGGCCCGGAAATGCGCTCGCGGGTCGGTCACCGCATGCCCCTGGCGCGCACCGGGATCGGCAAGGCCTTGTTGCTCGATGACACGCGCGAGGAATGGCAGCGCCTGTACCAGGCCAGCTTGCCGGTAGGCGGGAAAAACCTGCACTGGCCGCAGCACCCGGAACAATCCTGGGAGCAGTTCGAGCAGCGTATGAAAGAGTATGTGGCGGGCGGCTATGCCTTCGACCTGGAAGACAACGAACCGTCGATCCGCTGTGTGGCCGCACCGGTGCGCGATGCCAGCCGGCGGATTGTCGCCGGCATCAGCATCGCCAGTACGGTGCCCTACATGCCGCTGGAAAAAATGGCCGAGCTGATCCCCCTGGTCAAGCAGGTCGCAGCACGGCTGTCCGCGGAGTTGGGTGCCAAGGCCTGATCAGGCCTTCAAGGTGGCCATGTCGATCACGAAGCGGTACTTCACGTCGCCGGCAATCATGCGCGCATAGGCTTCGTTGATCTGGCGGATATCGAGCATTTCAATGTCGCAGGTGATGCCGTGCTCGGCGCAGAAATCCAGGACTTCCTGGGTTTCGGCAATACCGCCGATCAGCGAGCCGGCCAGGACTTTACGACCCAGTACCAGCTTGGCGGCATTGACCGGCGGGTCGACCGGCTCGATCAAACCCACCAGGATGTGCACGCCATCAAAGCGCAGGACATCGAGGTAGGGGTTCAGGTCGTGCTGCACCGGGATGGTGTCCAACAGGAAGTCGAAACTGCCGGCGGCGGCCTGCATCTGCTCGGCATCGGTGGACACGATCACATGGTCGGCACCCTGGCGTCGGCCTTCTTCTGCCTTGCTCGCCGAGCGGGTAAACAGCGTCACTTCGGCACCCATGGCCTTGGCGAACTTGATGCCCATATGGCCCAGCCCGCCCATGCCGAGAACCCCCACCTTGTCGCCGGCCTTGACCCCGTAGTGCTTGAGCGGCGAGTAGGTAGTGATGCCCGCGCAGAGGAGCGGTGCGGCGCTGGCCAGGTCGAGCCTGGCCGGAATCTTCACCACGAAGTGCTCGCTGACCACGATGCTGTCGGAGTAGCCGCCCATGGTGTTGCTGCCGTCCACGCGATCCGGGGTGGCGTAGGTCATGGTCGGGCCTTCGAGGCAGTATTGCTCCAGGTCCGATGTGCATGCTTGGCAGTGGCGGCACGAATCCACCATGCAGCCCACGCCGACCAGGTCGCCAACCTTATGGGCGGTGACGCTGGCGCCGACGGCAGTGACCTTGCCGACAATCTCGTGGCCCGGCATCAATGGGTACACGGCGATGCCCCATTCGTTGCGTGCCTGGTGGATGTCGGAGTGGCAGACGCCGCAGTACAGGATTTCGATCGCCACGTCATCGGCTCGCGGGCTACGGCGCTCGAAGGACATGGGGGCGAGGGGGGTGGTGGCCGACTGGGCGGCGTAACCGATGGCGGTGTACATGGTAAAAACCTCGCAAAGCGTGGACGGGAGAGGTGGCGAATTCTGCGCGTCGACCCTGCGGGCGAACATGGCAAATGCTCCGAGTCTTATGCCTATTCGTCCGGGAGTGCTCGTGGATTGGATTCATAGGTCGCCAGACCTGCGATGATGTTTCTATCCCTTTTTCGCGAAGTTTTTTGCCATGTTGTTGACCCGCCATCTCGATGCCAACGCCCCGCTGGTTTCCTTGATTGAGGGGCTTACGCCCTGCGACGGTTTCTCCCCGACTCACCTGGCGGGCGTGCAGGTGCTGCGCGCCAGTTGCGACGTGGCGCGCGGGCCGCAGATCTATGAGCCGAGCCTGATGTTCGTGGCCCAGGGCAGCAAGGTGGCCTACCTCGGCCCACGCACCCTGGAGTATGGCGCCGGGCATTACCTGATCCAGGCGATGCCGGTGCCGTTCGAGTGCGAGACGTTTGCCATGGCCGCCGATGCCCCGCTGTATGGCGTGACCGTAGGCATTGATCGGGTGGTGCTGGGCGAATTGGTGATGGCTATGGGCATGCAAGCCGGCCCGCCGCCGGCGGCGCAGACCTTGGAGTCGATGAGCTCGGTGGTGCTCGATGACGCGATGCGCGGTTGCGTCGAGCGGCTGTTGCAGTGCCTGCACGATCCACTGGAAGCCCGGATCATGGGGCCGGCACGAGTGCGGGAATTATTGTTCAGCGCCTTGCGCGGGCCACAGGCCGATGTGCTGCGGGCCCTGGTGGAACAGCAGGGGCAGTTCTCGCGGATTGCCACCTCATTGAATCACCTGCATGCCCATTACGCCGAACCCTTGAACATCGAGACCCTGGCCGGTTATGCGCATATGAGTGCGTCGACGTTCCATGAACATTTCAAGCGCTGCACCTTGCTGTCGCCGGTGCAGTACCTCAAGCGCTTGCGTCTGCTCAAGGCCCAGCAGTTGTTGTTGGTCGAAGGCATGGGGGTGGCGCAGGCGGCGCATAGCGTGGGGTATCAGAGTACGTCGCAGTTCAGTCGGGAATATAAGCGCTATTTCCTGCGCAACCCGGGTGAAGAGCGCGCCGCCTAGATGATCGTTCCCACGCTCTGCGTGGGAATGCCGCCCTGGACGCTCTTGAACTGGTGACGCAGAGCGTCATTGGATGCATTCCCACGCAGAGCGTGGGAACGATCAAGGCCCCCATTTGGGAGCCTCGGTTGGCTTACATATTCGGGTAAGTCGGCCCACCCGCGCCTTCCGGCGTGACCCAGGTGATGTTCTGCGCTGGGTCCTTGATGTCACAGGTCTTGCAATGCACACAGTTCTGGGCGTTGATCTGGAAGCGTTTCTCGCCGTCTTCCTGGGTGATCACTTCATACACGCCCGCCGGGCAGTAGCGTTGCGCCGGTTCATCGTAGAGCGGCAGGTTGGTGCTGATCGGGATGCTCGGGTCCTTGAGCTTCAGGTGGCACGGCTGTTCTTCTTCATGGTTGGTGCTGGAGAGGAACACCGAGCTCAACTTGTCGAAGCTCAGCTTGCCATCGGGTTTGGGGTAGTCGATCTTCTGGCTGTCCTTGGCCAGCTTGAGGCAGGCGTAGTCCGGCTTGGTGTCGTGCAGGGTAAACGGCATTTTGCCGCCGAGGATGTTCTGGTCGAACCAGTTGAAGCCGGCACCGATGATCGGGCCGAACTTGTGCATCGCCGGGCCGAAGTTACGGGTGGCAAACAGTTCTTCGTAGAGCCAGCTGGCTTTGAAGCTGTCGACGTAGGCCGTCAGTTCATCGCCGCCTTCGGACTCGGCGAACAGGCGATCAGCCACGGCGTCGGCGGCGAGCATGCCGGACTTCATGGCGGTGTGGCTGCCCTTGATCTTGGCCACGTTCATGGTGCCCAGGTCGCAACCGATCAGGGCGCCGCCCTTGAAGACCATCTTCGGCAGCGAGTTGATGCCGCCCTTGGCCAGGGCGCGGGCGCCGTAGCTGATGCGCTTGCCGCCTTCCAGGTACTGGGCCAGCACCGGGTGATGCTTGAGACGCTGGAACTCATCGAACGGCGACAGGAAGGTGTTGCTGTAGGACAGGTCGACGATCAGGCCGACGACCACCTGGTTGTTTTCCAGGTGATAGAGGAACGAGCCACCGGTGTTCTCGTTGCGCATGATGTCCAGCGGCCAGCCGGCGGTGTGGACCACCAGGCCTGGCTGGTGCTTGGCCGGGTCGATTTCCCAGATTTCCTTGAGGCCGATGCCGTAGTGCTGCACGTCGGCGTCGCTGTCCAGGTTGAAGCGCTGGATCAGTTGCTTGCCCAGGTGCCCACGGCAGCCTTCGGCGAACAGCGTGTACTTGCCGCGCAGTTCCATGCCGGGGGTGTACAGGCCTTCCTTGGGGTGGCCTTCACGGTCGACGCCGAGGTCGCCGGTGATGATCCCGCGCACTACGCCGTTTTCGTCGAACAGTACTTCCTGGGCCGCGAAGCCTGGGTAGATTTCCACGCCCAGGTTCTCGGCCTGCTGGGCCAGCCAGCGGCACAGGTTACCCAGGGAGATGATGTAGTTGCCTTCGTTGTGCATGGTTTTGGGCACAAAGAAATCAGGCACCTTGGTGGAGGTGTCGCTGCTGCGCAGTACATAGATGTCGTCGCGCACCACCGGGGTGTTGAGTGGGGCACCCAGTTCCTTCCAGTCCGGGAACAATTCGTTCAGGGCGCGTGGTTCAAACACCGCACCGGACAGGATGTGTGCACCGACTTCCGAGCCTTTTTCGACCACGCAGACGCTGATTTCCTTACCGGCTTCGGCGGCCTTCTGCTTCAGTCGGCAGGCGGCAGACAGGCCCGACGGCCCTGCGCCGACGATGACCACGTCGAATTCCATGTATTCGCGTTCCACAGGCTATCTCCTACTCAAGGCTCAACAGTTTTTTTTCTAATGGGTGGAGGTTCGGTGTTTTATCTGTCGTCTTCTGCGCCAATTTCTTACAAAAGGGCAGGGGACAACCCACCTTTCTCTCTAGGTGGCGCATTATATCTACACCACTCTCAGCGTCCAATACAAACGTTTGTTTGAATTGTCCGCAAGCTAGATAAATCAAAGCAACGCGGCTTATATCTGACTATTTTGCTGTATTGACCGGAAAAGGCGTTCCGGTCAATATACGGTCGGTTTTGCGCTTCCCGTAGGCGTACTGCCGGTTTCAAGGCCACGTCCAAAGACAAGGCACTGCTCAATACAGGTTGACGCGCACGTAATGCTGGCGCGCAGTTTACACGTTGCGACGATGAATGACTTGTCGGTCACCCCTGACGAACGGTCTTTATTATTGAGTACGTGCAACGTTATCTGTCATGACGGCCTGCGTTTTTAGAGGTGCCCTAGTGCGCCGTTGAGCATCTACCGCCAGGTTTATCCGGGCGGCTTTCTTTTCACCGGAGAGTAACGAGGAATCCATGAAGGTTCTTGTAGCTGTCAAACGCGTTGTCGATTACAACGTGAAAGTTCGCGTCAAGGCGGACAATTCCGGCGTCGATCTGGCTAACGTCAAAATGTCGATGAATCCCTTCTGCGAAATCGCCGTGGAAGAAGCCGTACGCCTGAAAGAAAAGGGCATCGTGACTGAAATCGTCGTCGTTTCCGTAGGGCCATCCACTGCTCAAGAGCAGCTGCGTACCGCCCTGGCGCTGGGTGCCGACCGAGACTGAAATCGTCGTCGTTTCCGTAGGGCCATCCACTGCTCAAGAGCAGCTGCGTACCGCCCTGGCGCTGGGTGCCGACCGCGCCGTGCTCGTCGAATCCGCTGAAGAACTGACCTCGCTGGCCGTGGCCAAGCTGCTCAAGGCCGTTGTCGACAAGGAGCAGCCACAACTGGTGATCCTCGGTAAACAGGCGATCGACAGCGACAACAACCAGACTGGCCAGATGCTGGCTGCACTGACCGGTTACGGCCAGGGCACCTTTGCCTCGAAAGTCGAAGTGTCTGGCGACAGCGTTGCCGTGACCCGCGAAATCGATGGCGGCGCGCAGACCGTTTCGCTGAAACTGCCGGCCATTGTCACCACCGACCTGCGTTTGAACGAGCCGCGTTATGCGTCCCTGCCAAACATCATGAAAGCCAAGAAGAAGCCGCTTGAAGTGCTGACTCCAGAAGCTTTGGGCGTTTCCACCGCCTCCACCAACAAGACCGTCAAAGTCGAAGCGCCAGCTGCACGCAGCGCGGGGATCAAGGTCAAGTCGGTGGCTGAACTGGTCGAGAAACTGAAAAACGAAGCGAAGGTGATCTAAAAGTCGAAGCGCCAGCTGCACGCAGCGCGGGGATCAAGGTCAAGTCGGTGGCTGAACTGGTCGAGAAACTGAAAAACGAAGCGAAGGTGATCTAACAATGACTATCTTGGTAATCGCAGAACACGACAACAAAGTGCTGGCCCCGGCCACCCTGAACACCGTGGCTGCTGCCGCCAAAATCGGTGGTGATATCCACGTACTGGTAGCAGGTCAGGGCGCTGGCGCCGTGGCTGAAGCCGCGGCAAAAGTCGCCGGTGTGAGCAAAGTACTGCTGGCCGACAACGCCGCTTACGCGCATCAACTGCCGGAAAACGTAGCGCCGCTGGTTGCAGAGCTTGGCGCTGGCTACAGCCATATCCTGGCTGCCGCCACCTCCAACGGCAAAAACATCCTGCCACGGGTTGCTGCGCAGCTGGACGTTGACCAGATCTCCGAGATCGTTTCGGTGGAAAGCGCCGACNCCGTGCAATCCACTGCCGCGGTCAAAGTGATCACCGTGCGTGCCACCGGTTTCGACCCGGTTGCCGCCGAGGGTGGTTCGGCTGCGGTTGAAGCCGTTGCAGCTGTGCACAATCCTGGTACTTCCAGCTTTGTTGGCGAAGAGCTGGCCAAGTCGGACCGTCCAGAGCTGACCGCGGCCAAGATCGTCGTTTCCGGCGGGCGAACTTCCAGCTTTGTTGGCGAAGAGCTGGCCAAGTCGGACCGTCCAGAGCTGACCGCGGCCAAGATCGTCGTTTCCGGCGGGCGTGGCATGCAGAACGGTGACAACTTCAAGCACCTGTACGCCCTGGCCGACAAGCTGGGCGCGGCGGTCGGCGCTTCGCGCGCGGCGGTCGACGCAGGTTTCGTACCCAACGATATGCAGGTCGGCCAGACCGGCAAGATCGTTGCGCCACAGCTGTACATCGCCGTCGGTATCTCCGGCGCGATCCAGCACTTGGCCGGTATGAAAGACTCCAAGGTGATCGTTGCGATCAACAAGGACGAAGAAGCGCCGATCTTCCAGGTGGC
>NZ_LKBY01000090.1:0-113857 GCF_002699915.1 Pseudomonas sp. ICMP 8385
CACGACTACCACTACGACCCCCTCGACCGCCTGACCCGCGCCGACCACTCCCAGGCCCCCACCGAACGTTTCGCCCACGACCCGGCGGGCAACCTGCTGATGCAAGACCGCCCAGGCCCCGGCATCGTCGTCGGCAACCGCCTATTACTGCAAGGCGACCGGCATTACGACTACGACGCTTTCGGAAACCTCATACGCGAACGCCGTGGCCGCGCACAGCAGTGGGTTACCGAATACCGCTACGACTGCCAGCACCGCCTGACCGGCGTCACCCAGCCGGACGGCAGCCAGGCCAGCTATCGCTATGACCCGTTTGGGCGGCGTATCAGCAAAACCGTGGCGGGCAAAACGACTGAGTTTTTCTGGCAAGGCGACAAGATCATCGCCGAGCACACGGCGGGGCAGCATCGCAGTTATCTCTACGAGCCTGACAGCTTCAGGCCGTTGGCTTTGTTGGAAGGGTTTGGTCCGGCCAATACCCAGGCCTTCCACTACCAACTGGACCATCTGGGTACGCCGCAGGAACTGACCAACGCGCAAGGCAAAATCGTCTGGTCCGCCCACTACCTCGCCTACGGCCAGATCGCCCGGTTGGATGTGGGCACCGTCGATAACCCGCTGCGTTTTCAGGGGCAGTACTTCGACCGGGAAAGCGGGCTGCATTACAACCGGCATCGCTACTACAATCCAGATAATGGCCGCTATTTGACCCCCGACCCGGTGAAGTTGGCGGGTGGGTTGAACGGGTATTTGTATGTGCCCAACCCTACGGGATGGGTGGATCCGTTGGGGTTGAACTCATGCCCGGGCAAAGAAAAATGTGAGCCCGTAACTGAAGGCCAAAACCCGTCCACCAACACAGAAACCAACGAGGGCGCGCCCTCCGCTCCGACCCCCGCAACGAAAAAACAATATCTTTACAGGGGCGACTCCAGACATCCAAATGAAATTTTTAAACATGGATTCAAGAGTAGAGGAAAAAGCACGGACCTGCTCTTGCATTCAAGAGACAATACGAATCCACCAAGCAACTTTGTACCCACCTCAACCTCAAGGGACGTAGGTATGACATTTGCAACAAGTTTCGGATTAGAAGATGGCTTTTTGTACACCTTAAAAAAGATACCCGGTCGAGACGTCAACAAAGAATTAGGAATACTATCCGACTACAAAATAGAAAAAGAAATAGCCATCCCCGACCGTATTGATCGAAAAGACATATTAGGTGCAACCCCAGTAAACGAAGATGGTACAAGCGCAAACTACAGCTTAATAAACCCTTATAGAAAGTAACTCATGAAAAAAATAGAAATAAGCATACTCAACAAAGGCAATATTGAAAAAGCAACAGTTGAATATGATCGAAACACCGGTGCACTTTTTATAACCTTTTCCGACCAAACAAAAAAAACATACTCCGGATTGGATGTTTTCCGTTCATTTGGTTTACTACGAAAGGAATTTAGCGACATAAAGTTCCTGTGCAAAGGCTCAAAAATCAATGTTTTCCCTTCTGCGATGTCATCATCAATGTCGGGTGGACTGGTGGCCTATGAAATGAAGCTAGGTGAGCCTGACCCCGAAATGGTGCGCATATTCGATTACGAAGAACATGATCTGACGAGTGATATCGAGGAACAAGTTGAATTTCGCGAGCGTTGGGGAGACTCGCTAAGATAAAAAGGACGAAGCTATTTGATCGCAAGTCATGAGCCACGAGCCAACAACATCGCCACCATCAACAACAACACCGCCGTGACCTTCTGCAAAAGCACCCGTTTGCGCGGCGACTCAAGCACATGCTTGATGCGCTGGCCGAAGTAGCAATACAGGCAGCCGCTGGCGAACTGCAGGATCAGGAATGTCAGGCCGAGGATGGCGATATCACCGGCGGCGCTGGCCTGCCCGACGGCGGCAAACTGCGGGAATACCGCACTGAACAGGATGATTGCCTTGGGGTTGGACAAACCGGTGAGCAAGCCCTTGCCGAACAGATCACGGGGCGTTTCCGGCCTTGGCCCGGCGGTGTTGATCTGCACGCCACTGCTGGTCCATTGCTTGTAGGCCAGGTAGAGAATATAGGCCACGCCCACCAGTTGGATGCCCTGGGTAACCAGCGGGTAGCCCTTGATCAACTCGGAAAAGCCCACGGCAAAGATCAGGATCGAAATCAGGTACGACACGCTGGCACCGAACTGGGCCGGCAAGGAATGGCGCAAGCCATCCTTCAGCCCCAGGCTCAGCAGCAGTAAGGTCATAGGGCCTGGGCTGAAGGCCAGGGTGGCGCACAGCACCAGGAAATACAGGAAGGACGACAGCGTAAGGGCAGTGACCATGGTGGGTAATTTCACGACGGGGAGGAATGTTGCGCAGTCTAGGGCGCAGATCCGGTGCCGGGCAGGTAAACTCGGCGGTTATTTACGCAGGCTTTACCGGCAAAGTGACCGGCAAACTTTCAGGACATCACAATGCCCCTTCCGCAGATCCACTTCCATGACCACGCCCCCAAGGTCCAGCAGATCGTCGAGGCCTTCGCCCATGCTATCGAGCAAGGCGAACTGGCCGCCGGCAGCAAACTGCCGTCGGTGCGTGAGCTGGGAGCGCAGTTGGGTGTCGGAAAATTTACGGTCAATGAAGCCCTGGACCGCCTGCGTGGCCAACATCTGCTGACCTCGCGCCAGGGCCGTGGGCACTTTGTCGCCCAGCGCCAGACGCAGCCGTCGTCCAGCAACTGGGTGGACCTGCTGCCCCAGGATTTGCTCAGCGTGCTGCGCCGCCCCATGCTGACCGGCCAGGGCGAGCTGCGCCCCGGTGGCGGCCACCTACCCGAAGACTGGCTCGATTCCGAGGCCTTGCGCCAGGCCCTGCGCAGTGTGGTGCGGGCCCCTTCCCTGCGCGTGGCCGGCATGGGCACGCCGGCGGGTTTTCTGCCGCTGCGCCAGGCCCTGCAACAAAAACTGCAGGGCGATGGCCTGGCGGTGCCGGTGGAACAGATCATCACCACACCCAGCACCCTGCAAGGCCTGGATATGTTGATGCGCCTGCTGGCGCGCCCCGGCGACACGGTGCTGCTGGATGCACCGTGCTATTTCAACTTCCACGCCAACCTGGCGTTGCATGGGGTCAAGGTGGTGACACTGCCGCGCGGCCCGGAGGGGTTCGACCTGGCGGCCCTGGAGCAGTTGCTCGCCGAAGAACGGCCCAGCCTGTATGTGACCACCAGCATCCTGCACAACCCCACCGGCCATTCCTTCAGCGCGGCCCAGGCCTTTGGGCTGCTGCAACTGATGCGCCAGTATCACTGCCATATCATCGAGGACGACCTCTACGGCGACCTGCACCCCAACCCGCCGCCCCGCCTGGCGGCACTGGCCGGGTTGGAGCAGGTGACCTACCTGGCGGGTTTCTCGAAAACCCTCAGCGCCAATACCCGGGTCAGCTATGTGGTGGCCGCGCCGCAACTGGCGGCCAACCTGACCAATATGAAGTTGATGAGCGGCGGCGTGACCTCGGAGCTGTTCGAGCAACTGGTCTACCGCCTGCTCAGTGAAGGCAGCTATGCCCGGCACCGCAAGCGCATGGTGCAGCGCCTGTTGGAAGCGGGCACCCGGGTGGAGCAATGGCTGCGCCGCTGTGGCTGTGAACTGCCTATGGGCTATGAGGCGGGGATGTTTATCTGGGCGCGCCTGCCGGCCGGGGTCAATGGGGAACAACTGGCCGAGGCGGGACTCAAGCGCGGCATGGTGTTGGCGCCGGGGGCGTTGTTTGGGTATGAGCCGGGCGTGGGGGATTTTATGCGGTTCAATGTGGCGCATTGTGATGACCCACGGGTCCGGCAAGCCATCGAGCAATTGTTGCGCTGATCCCCTGTGGGAGCTTGCTCGCGAAAGCAGTGGGTCAGTCAACATCAATGTTTTCTGGGCCGACGTCTTCGCGAGCAAGCCCGCTCCCACATTTGATCTTCGCTGCTTTGAGCATTGCGTTCGCTTAACTGATCGGCATTAGGGCAAGCCCACTCCCACATGGGCTCGGTCGAGTGCACACAAAAACGCAACACTGTACCGCTTCAAATGTGATGGTCGCTGCTGCCCAGGGTTTATATAGTCCAGACCAACAGCCACCCGCCATGAGCCCCAGGGCCCATCACCAGGAAGCGCTCAATGACCGACCTTCACGACCTCACGGCCGCGCAATTGCTGGCAAGCTTCGCCAGCCGCCAGCTCTCCCCCATCGACTACTACGACCACCTGCTCGGCCATATCGACCGCTGGGAGCCGCAGATCCGTGCCCTGTATGCCTTCGATCCCGAGCAGGTGCGCCGGCAAGCCCAGGCCTCCACCGAGCGTTGGAACAAAGGCCAGCCCAATGGCGTGCTCGATGGCGTGCCCGTGACCATCAAGGAACTGGTGGCCACCGAGGGCACGCCGATTCCCCTCGGCAGCGCCGCCACCCGCCTGACCCCGGCCCTCAGGGACGCCCCGCCCGCCGCGCGGATGCGGGAAGCCGGGGCTATTGTCCTGGCCAAGACCACTGTCCCGGATTTCGGCATGCTCTCCTCCGGCCTGTCGAGCTTCCATGGCATCACCCGCAACCCATGGAATACCGCCAACAACACCGGCGGTTCCAGCTCGGGCGCCGCCGCTGCGGCCGCCGCCGGTTACGGGCCGCTGCATATCGGCACCGATATCGGCGGCTCGGTGCGCCTGCCCGCCGCCTGGTGCGGCCTGGTGGGGTTCAAGCCGACACTGGGGCGTATCCCGATTGACCCGTACTACACCGGCCGCACCGCCGGGCCCATGACCCGCACGGTAGACGACTGCGTGCTGATGATGCAGCACCTGGCCCGCCCCGACGCCCGCGACGCCACCAGCCTGCCGCCGCTGACCGGCGAGTGGAGCAACCAGCCGCTGTCGGTCAAGGGCCTGCGCGTCGGCCTGATGCTGGAGCCCGGTGCCGGCCTGCAACCGGAAGGTTTCGTGTGCGCCGCGGTGGAGCATGCCGCGCGCCTGTTCGAGGCCCATGGCGCCAAGGTCACGCTGATCCCGCCGATCATGGACCGCGCCCAGCTCGACGGCCTCGACCAGTTCTGGCGCGCCCGGCAATGGGGCGACTTGTCGGCCTTGAGCAGCGAGCAGTTCGATAAGGTCTTGCCGTACATCCGCGACTGGGCCGCACCCGGTGCCGATATCAGTGGCGTGCAGGCCGTGCAGGGCTTCAACCAGACCTTCGAGATGCGCCGCCGCACCGCCCAGGCCTTCAACGACCTGGACCTGATCCTGTCGCCCACCAACCAGGTCAACGCCTTCCCCGCCGAATGGCCGTCGCCAAGCAATGACGCGCAACTGCCGTTTGAGCACATCGTGTTCACCGTGCCCTGGAATATGGGCGAGCAACCGGCGCTGTCGATCAACTGTGGTTTTGCCGCCGATGGCATGCCCATCGGCCTGCAGATGATCGCCCCCCGCTTTGCCGATATCTGGCTGCTGCAAATCGCAAAAACCTATGAGAGCTGGCGTGGCGCAATCCACCAATGGCCGAACCCGAACTGACCTTGACGCTGTAACCGAACTGCCCACCCACACGCCCGCTCCCTGGCCACAAGGCCGGGGCCTGGACGACCTATAACTAAAACCGAGGGGCTGGTATGCACACTGAACAATTGACTCGCGAGGGTCCCGAGCACACACACCAAACGCCGGCGCCGGATGCCGGGCGCAAGAGCATCTTCGCCGTAGTGCTGGGCAATGCCGTGGAGTTTTTCGACTTTGGGGTCTACGCGACCTTCGCGGTAATTATCGGCCACACGTTTTTCCCGTCTGACAGCGCCTTCGTCAGCTTGATGCTCTCGGTCACGGCCTTTGGCATCGGCTTTATCGTGCGGCCCCTGGGTGCGGTGCTGATTGGCGCCTACGCCGACCGCGTCGGGCGCAAGCCGGCGATGTTGCTGACCCTGGTGATGATGGCGGTGGGCACCGGCAGTATTGCGATATTACCCGGCTACGAGACCATCGGGATCGCCGCGCCGATCCTGCTGGTGGTCACCCGCATGATCCAGGGCCTGGCCTGGGGCGGTGAAGCCGGCCCCGCCACCACCTATATCCTGGAAGCCGCGCCGCCGCACAAACGCGGCACCTATGCCTGCTGGCAAGTGGTGGCCCAGGGCGTCGCCGCCATGGCCGCCGGGCTGGTGGGTTATACCCTGACCCAAGTGATGTCCCCCGAAGACCTCAACAGCTGGGGCTGGCGCGTGCCGTTCGTGTTTGGCCTGCTGGTGTTGCCGATTGGGATCTATATCCGCCGCAACCTGGCCGAGACCTTCCACGGCCAGGGCGAAACCACCAGCACCGGCGATCTGGTGCGCGAAGTCTGCGGCAAGCATCGGCGCGCCCTGGTCCTGGGCCTGCTGATCCTCTCGGGCAGCACCATCACCCAGTACTTCCTCAACTACATGACCACCTTTGCCCTGACAGAGCTGAAGTTGCCCACCAGTATTTCCATGCTCTCGACCCTGGTGGCCGGCGCGGCCATGGCAGTGTGCGCGGTGGCCGGCGGCATGTTGTGCGACCGTTTCGGGCGCCGGGTGATCCTGATGACGCCCCGGGTGGTGCTGTTGCTGATCCTGTTCCCGGCTTTGCAATTGATGACCGAGCACCCCAGCCCCGCGACCTTCCTCCTGACCCTGGCGCTGCTCTCGGGCCTGCATGGCATGAGCGGCGCGGCGTTGATCGTGTTGTTGGTGGAGAGCTTCCCAAAATCCGTGCGCTCCACCGGTTTCTCCATCGTCTACGCCTTTGGTGTGGCGGCGTTTGGCGGCACCGCGCAGATCATCATCACCTGGCTGATCGGCACCACAGGCGACCCGATGTCACCGGTGTGGTACCTGCTGATCGCCAACCTGGTGTGCCTCAGCGCCGCCTGGTTCGCCAAGGAAACCCGGCCTGTGCTGCCCGGCACCCCGGCCCGCGAAACCCGGCTCACAGAAGCCCCGGTGCGCTGATTGATTTATCCCTGCTGTGGCAAGGCTGCTTGCCACAGGTACAGTGCCCGGCCTAAGCGGCCGCCTTACTCTTCTTTGTATGGGGATTGACCATGTATCCACGTCTTTTCCTGGCCGCCGCCCTGGCGTCCGGTACCCAGGCTTATGCTCAAGAAAACGCCCAGGCCAGCGCCCCCGGCTTTATCGAAGGCAGCAGCCTGGACCTGAACCTGCGTCACTACTATTCCAACCAGCACACCCAGCGCAGTACCTACCTGAGCATCAAGAAACCCAGCGGTATCGAACGCACCCGCGTGCGCGAGACCTGGGTGCAGACCGCCATGCTCAAGTACAGCTCCGGCTACACCCAGGGCGTGATTGGCGTGGGGGTGGATGTAGGCGTCTTCAGCGCGGTCAACCTGCAGCGCGGGCATGGCAAGGTGGCCAATGGCGGCGACCGCGTGCTGGTGGACAGCGACGGCGACGCGCTCCCGACCTGGAGCCGGCTGGGGGTGGGCGATGTGCGGTTGCGCCTGTCCAACACCGAACTCAAGATCGGGCGCTTGATGACCGACAACCCGATCCTGCGCTACAAGGACAACCGCGCCCTGCCGTCCAGCTTCCAGGGCGTGGGCCTGTACAGCAACGAGCGGGACTGGCTGTCGGTGCAGGGCGGCAGTTTCGACCGGGCGATCCCGCGCACCGGCACTGGCGCCGAACGCCTGACCACCACCTTCGGCAACCGTGCCTACAGCGGCGCGCGCATCAGTTACCTGGGGGCCACGCTCAAGCCGGGCTACGGCCTGGAAGCCAGCCTCTACGGCTCACGCTTCGAGGACATGTGGGACCAGTACTACCTGGGGCTGACCCACCGTATCGGCGACAAAAATACGCTGGCCCTCAAGACCGCCCTGCACTACTACCACACCGAGGACTCCGGCCAGCAGCGCCTGGGCTACATCGACAACGACGCCGCCAGCCTGGCCGTGACCGCCAACCACCAGGCCCACAGCCTGACCCTGGCCTGGCAACAGGTGTTGGGCAACGAGTACTTCGACTATGTGTGGGAATCCACCGGCAACTACATGGCCAACTCGTTGTACTCGGACTACAACGGCCCCAACGAAAAATCCTGGCAACTGCGCTACGACATCGACCTCGCGGCCTATGGCGTGCCCGGCCTGACCGCCAGCCTGTGGCACGCCAAGGGCTGGGGCATCGATGGCACGCACTATGAGGGCGATCGCAACGGCCGCAACACTGGCTACAACGTGCGTGGCCTGGATAACGCCAAGCACAACGAAAACGGCTTGATGCTGGCGTATGTGGTGCAGTCCGGGAAGCTGAAAAACAGCGTACTGCGCACCATCGTCTACAACCACCGCGCCAGTGGCGGGCAGATCGACGGCAGCTACGACGAGTTCAGGATCGTCGGTAACTTTCCCATCAACCTGTTCTGACACCCGCCTGTCGGCACCAGCAAGTGCCGACAGGTAATCTTCAGAATTCTTACACCCTGTATGCGACTGCTCCGGCATTGACTCGCCGCCGACCTTGGTAAAAAACCAGTCCCTATGGACGGTTACCCAGGAACGCGGATGAAACCTTTGAAAGCAGCAGCGCTTTGCATCATCAGTGGGTCGATGATGCTCATGAGTTCACCCGGCCAGGCCACGCCGCCGGGTATCGAATGGCTGGTCGATTGCCCGCGCCTGCCCGGGCGGGCTCTTGACCAGGAGGTGGTGGCGCGCACCCAGTGCGGCATCGTCACCGTGCCCCTGGACCATCAGGCCCCCAGCGCACGCACCCATCATCTGACCATCACCCGGGTCGGGGCCCAGCAGCCCCTGGAACGCCGGGGCGTGATCTTCGTGCGGCCGGCCACGGCACAGGCAGATTTGCGCGGGGTGTTCGCGGTGCATCTGGCGACGGTGTGGAAGTACTACAACAACGAGGCGTACCGCACGCTGACACGCTTCTACGATGTGATTGAGCTAAGCCCGCGCAATGGGCCGGCCAGCGAGCAAGCAGCCTGGGACATGGAGTTCGTGCGCCAGCAACTGGGTGAGCCACGGATCAGCTTCCTGGGCATCGCCCAAGGCAATGCCCTCGGGGCCGGGTACGCCCAATTGTTTACCGACCGCGTCGAGCGCATGGTGCTGATCGAGCCCGATGGCACCACCGCCCAGGCCTCCGCGACACGGCCCGCCACCCTGCGGCTCAAGGGCCCGTATCTACAGAGCACCACCACGGATGCCAGCCAGTGCGTAAACCGCTGGGCCGGCACCTACCTGGCCCATGGCAGGCAGCCGCCAGCGTCGGCCCGTTGCCTGGCCGACTAATCCACCAGAGCGCAACGCTGCATCGCGCTGGCCAGCATCTCCTGGCACTTGAGCACCGCCACCGAGCGCGGTCGGTTGCGGTAGCCGCACAGGTCGATGCGAATCCGCCCCAGGTGCTCATCGGCAATCGGCACCGCCACCAGGCCATCGCCCAGGTCGCGGGCCTCGGCATCCACCTGGGGCAGGATCAACACCGCTGCCCGTTGCCGGGCCAGGCTTTTCTGCACTTCCAGGGAACTGGTGGTAAACACCGGCTGGATCGTCACCCCACGCTTTTTCGCCGCCGCTTCCAGGGCCTGGCGCACGCCGTACGCCGAGTCGGGGATGGCCAGGGGTTGGCCTTCGAGCTCGCGCAGCTCAATGCTGTCGCGCAGGGCAAAGGGGTGTTCGGCGCTGACCAGCACGCGGTGCCACAACTCGCATTGCGCGGTGACCTCCACATCGGCGCGCTCCTGCAGATAGAACGCCAGGCCCAGGTCGGCCTCGCCACTGCACAGCGCATCCAGGGTGGCCGAGGCGCTGGCAATCACAATATTGAACGTGACCTTGGGGTGCGCCCGATAGAACGCCGCGAGCACCGGCGCCAACACCGTGGAAACGATACTTTCTGACACATGGATGCTGATGTTACCCGCCACCTGGCTTTGCCGGCTGGCGATCACATCGCGCACCTGGTCGAGGCCGCGCAGGGTGCTGGTGACCTGTTCGGCCAGGCACTCGCCCTCCACCGTCAGGCGGATACCACGCGGGCCGCGCTCAATCAGGGCGGCGCCAAAGAAGTGTTCCAGGTGTTCGATCTGCCGGCTGACGGCAGTGGGCGTGACGTACAAACGCTCGGCCGCCTTACGCAACGAGGCGCAGCGCGCCACCTCGTGAAAATACCGCAAGGCTCGTAATTGCATGCTCGGGTGCTCCTGCACAAAGACTGGACCCACATAGCACGCAATTACTGCGCCAGGCTCAATGTTGTGAACACGACACCTCAACTGTGGGAGCTGGCTTGCCTGCGATAGCGGTGGGTCAGGCAATATTTTCTCAGTTGATAAACCGCTATCGCAGGCAAGCCAGCTCCCACAGTTGATTTGAGTTGGCCTGCTAGTCCAAAGGTGGTTTACGACCTGTTTCCACTGAAAACGACCCCTGCCGTTGACGCCCCGCCCCAACCCCTATTAAGTGCTATTTATCCGCATTAATACGATAAATTAAAAACCATGCTCAGCCGCCCCCTGCGACGCAAACGCCAGAAGCTTTCCGATGTGATTGTCGAGTCGGTCAAGCGCTCGATCGTCACCGATGCCTTGAAGCCCGGCGACCGCCTGCCCACCGAGCGCGAATTGATGGAGAGCTTCCAATGCTCCAAGGGCTCGGCCCGCGAAGCGCTCAAGGCCCTGGAGGTCGAAGGCCTGGTCAGCACCCGCACTGGCCCAACGGGTGGCGCGTACCTGAACCAGGCCGGCACGGAGCCGGCCAGCCGTGCCTTGCGCAACTACCTGCACTTCCAGCACCTGGATGGCGAACAGGTGTACCAGTTGCGCAAGGTGATCGAGGTGGAACTGGCGGTGTCGGTGCTGGGGCGCCTGAGCGAAGACGACTATCGCGCCCTGCAAGACAACGTGGACTTTTGCAGCGCCCCGGAAGACAGCGAAGCCGGCCAGCGTGAGCAACGCCTGGCGGAACTGGAGTTCCACAACTTGCTGGCCAGGGCCTGCCCCAACCCGCTGCTGAGTTTTATGGCGCAGTTCCTCAACGACCTGCTGCGCGACCTGGTGGTGCTGAAAAAGGCCTACAAGCCCAAGCGCAAGCAATTCGACGCGGCCAACCTGGACTATCACAAGCAACTGCTGAGCGCGTTTCGTGCCAACGATGAAGCGGCCGTGCGCAGCCTGATGCATGAACATATGTGCGACGCCGAACACCATATGACCGCGCTGGAGGGTCAGGTCAGCCCGCATTTTTTGCTGGAGTTCGATCACTCCTGAACACACCACAAATCCCTGTAGGAGCTGGCTTGCCTGCGATAGCGGTCGGTCAGGCAAATTTTCTCAACTGATCAACCGCTATCGCAGGCAAGCCAGCTCCTACAGTTTTGACCGTGTTTGACTTCAATAAAAAAGGCCTGCCCACAGGCCGTGCTCCACCGTATCGCCATTGCCACTCCTGCCAATAACTAAACCAGGGAGTCACCCCATGCAGCGTCGTACGTTGTTGAAAGCCAGCCTCACCGCCGCCGCCGCGCTCAGCCTTCCGCTGAGCGTGCGCGGTGCATTCGCCGCCGAACCGTTTACCTTTTACGGCCTCAAGTCCATGTCTGGCGCGTTTGCCAGTTATGGCAAATTTGCCGACATGGGTTCACGCCTGGCCGTGGCGCAGTACCCCGAGCTCCTCGGGCGCCCACTGAACTACAAGGTGATCGATACCGAAGGCAACGCCGGCAAGGCAGTGCGCAAGGTCCAGGAGGCGATTGGCCAGGACGGCGCGCGGTTCTTCCAGGGCTGCACCCTGTCGTCCTCGGCGCTGGCGGTGGCCAAGGAAGTCGATAAGGTTGGCGGGGTGTTCATGACCCCGGTAGGCGCCGATGAAGTCACCGGCAAGGACTGCAACGGCGCGACCTTCCGCTGGTCGGTGCCCACCTATGGCGCGATCCGCGAAACCCTGGTGCCGCTGATCAAGCTGCTGCCCGAGGCCAAGCGCTGGTACACCATCACCCCCCAATACGTGTTCGGCGAAGCCTTGCTCGAAGGCGCCAAGAACGTGCTGGCCGAAAACGGCCTGGAGCATGTGGGCAACAGCTATCACTCATTGCAGGAACAGGAATTCTCCGGCTACCTGACCAACGCCATCGCCGCCCGCCCCGACGTGCTGGTGTTGCTCAACTTCGGCAGCCAGTCCTCCAACACCCTGCGCCAGGCCGTCAATTTCGGCATCAAGGAGCGCATGAAAGTGCTGCTGGTGTGGTCCGCCGGCCTCGACCAGTTCCAGGAACTGGGCAGCGATGTGCTCGAAGGCGTGTACCTCGGCGCGCAGTACTGGCACCAGGTCGATACCCCGCTCAACCGCGAGCTGGTCAAGCTGACCCAGGCCAAATACGGGATCAACCCCACCTACCCGCTGGCCGCCGACTACATCAGCACCAAGGTCATGCTCGACACCATCAAGGCCACCGGCAGCTTCGACGGCCCGACCGTGGCCAAGGCCATGCAGGGCCTGAGCTACGACGGCCCGACCGGCCAGGAAACGATCCGCGCCGGCGACCACCAGGTGATCAAGGATTACTACCTGCTGGTGGGCAAGGCCACGGGCGACATGGCCGACAAGGATGACCTGGCCAAGGTCCTCAGCGCCGGCCAGTCGTTCCCACCGGTAGAAGCCACGGGCTGCACGCTCGGCTGATCCGCCCACTTTCACCGGTCACACACGACAGGGCCGTTGACCGCGGCTGCCTGTTGGAGGATTCCTGCATGCTCAATCTTTACCTGTTCCAGATTCTCAACGGCCTGGGCCTGGGGATGATCTACTTCCTGATTGCGGTCGGGCTGACGATCATTTTCGGCCTGCTGAACTTCGTCAACTTCGCCCACGGCGCGTTTTTTCTGCTGGGGGCGTACATCTGCTACACCGCCGTCAGCCTCACCGGCAGCTTCTGGCTGGCCCTGCTGATCGCGCCCCTGGTGGTGGCCGCGCTGGCATGGCTGATCGAGCGATTATTGATCCAGCGCATCTACCACCTGCCACACATGTTCCAGATCCTCGTGACCCTGGGCATCGCGCTGATCATCCAGGAAGCCAGCGTGATGATCTGGGGCCCGGTGGGCAAGAGCGTTGCCGTGCCAGAACTGCTGCGCGGGGTGCTGGTGGTCGGCGACTTCGTGTACCCCTACTACCGCCTGTTTTTGATTGTGTTCTCAGGGCTGGTGGGCCTGGGCCTGTGGCTGCTGCTGGAGCGCACGCGCTTTGGCGCCCTGGTGCGGGCCGGCAGTGAAAGCACCGAGACCGTGTCGCTGCTGGGCACCAATATTTTCCGCCTGTTCTCCATGACCTTCGCCCTCGGCGTGGCCCTGGCCGGGGTCGCCGGGGTGCTGTTTGCCCCGTTGCGTGGCGCCCAGCCCTTTGTCGGCCCGGAAATCCTCGGCATCGCCTTTGTGGTGGTGGTGATCGGCGGCATGGGCTCGTTCAGCGGCGCCCTGGTGGGCGGTTTGCTGGTGGGCGTGGTGCAAAGCCTGATGACCACCCTGTGGCCCCAAGGCGCAAGCCTGATGATCTACGGCGCCATGGCCGTGGTGATTCTGGTGCGCCCTTACGGCCTGTTCGGGAGAGCCTGAGATGAGCGAGAAAAATCCCCTGCCGTTTGCCAAGACCCAATCCAAGGCCATGTTGCTGTGGGTGCTGGCGGTGTTGATCGGCCTGCCGTTGATATTGCCCTCGGCGACCCTGGCCACCGAGATCCTGATCTTTGCCCTCGCCGCCCTGGCCTGCAACCTGTTGCTGGGCTACACCGGGCTGCTGTCGTTCGGCCAGGGTATCTTCTTCGGCGCCGGCGCCTATTGCGCCGCCTTGCTGATGATCCACCTGCAACTGGGCCTGTTCAGCGCGCTGCTCGGCGCGGCCCTGGTCGGCGGGTTCCTGGCGTTCCTGGTGGGCGCCCTGGCGATCCGCCGCACCGGTATCTACTTCGTGATGCTGACCTTGGCCTTCAGCCAGATGGCCTACTTCCTGGCCTACACCCTGAGCGGCTGGACCGGCGGCGACAACGGCCTGCTCAGTGTGCCGCGCCCGCAAATCCGTCTCGGTGACACGGTGCTGCTGTCCCTGGCCGACGCCCGGGTGTTCTACGGGTTCGTCGCGGTGCTGTTCCTGCTGATCTTTATCGGCGCACGCCGGGTCATCGCCTCGCCATTCGGCAGCACGCTGATGGCGATCCGCGAAAACGAAACCCGCGCCTCGGCCATCGGCTACGACACGCGCCACTTCAAGATCCTGGTGTTTGTGCTGTCTGGCGCGGTTACCGGGATTGCCGGGGCGCTGTACGCCATGCTCCTGCACTTTGTGCCGCTGTCCAATATCGACCTGGTGATGTCGGAGAACATCCTGATCATGACCATTGTCGGCGGCACCGGCTCGCTGTTCGGCTCGTTGCTGGGGGCCGGTGCCATTGTGTTGCTGGGGGACTTTCTCTCCGACCTGTGGCCGCGCTGGCTGATGCTGCTGGGGGTGATCCTGATCCTGGTGGTGATCTTTATGCGCGGCGGCTTGTGGGGCGGCCTGTCGTCGGTGTTTGAACGTGTGCGGGGTAGCCGCAAGGCCGCCGTCGCGACCAAGGAGGAGCTGCTATGAGCATCCTGCTGGAAACCAAAGACCTGGAACTGGCCTACGGCGCCTTCCATGCTGTCAACGGCGTCAACCTCAAGGTCGAAGCCGGCACCATCCACACCATTATCGGCCCCAACGGCGCCGGCAAGACCAGCCTGTTTCACTGCCTGACCGGCGAGCGCCAGGCCACCGCAGGTGCAATCCACTTCGACGGCCAGAACCTGATGCGCAAACCGGCCCACGGCCGTGTCGGCCTGGGCATGGCCCGTTCGTTCCAGCTCACCAGCCTGTTCCAGAACCTCAGCGTGCGCGAAAACCTGCGCCTGGCCGCCCAGGGCCGCGACGGCGCACGTGCCCTGAACTTCTGGCGCCGTGTGGACAGCAAACGTGAACACCTGGAGATGGCCGACCAGGTCCTGGAACGCCTGCAACTCACCGCCCGCGCCGAGACCCTGGCCGGCGAATTGTCCCACGGCCAGCAACGGGTGCTGGAGGTGGGCATGTCGATCTGCTCCAGGCCCAAGCTGTTGATGCTCGACGAGCCCACCTCGGGCATGGGCATCGACGATATTCCGATCATGACCCAATTGATCAGCGACCTGGGCCGCGACCATACGGTGCTGCTGATCGAGCACAACATGAGCATCGTCATGTCCATCAGCCAGCGCATCACCGTGATGAGCCACGGGCAGATCCTGGTCGAAGGCACACCGGAATTCGTGCGCGCCGACGAGCGCGTGCGCACTGCTTACCTGGGAGAGGCCGCCTGATGCTGATCGTCGACAATATCCATTCCTACTACGATAAGAGCCACGTCCTCGAGGGCGTGTCCCTGACCGTCAACCCCGGCGAACTGGTGACCCTGCTGGGACGTAATGGCGCGGGCAAGACCACCACCCTGCGCAGCATTCTGGGGATTATCTGCCCGCGCCAGGGGCAGATTCACTTCAACGGCCAACCACTGGTGGGGCAGAAGATTTTTGAAATAGCGCGCCAGGGGTTGGCCCTGGTGCCGGAGAACCGCGGGATTTTCCGCCTGCTCACGGTGGAAGAAAACCTGCGCATCGCCGTACGCAAGACCAGCCGCTGGCAGCTAGAGGACGTGTACGCGATGTTCCCGCGCCTCAAGGAGCGGCGCAAAAACGCCGGGCATGCGCTGTCCGGTGGCGAGCAGCAGATGCTCGCCATCGCCCGTGCCCTGCTCAACGATCCCAAGCTGCTGATCCTCGACGAACCCACCGAGGGCCTGGCCCCGGTGATCGTCGACGAGTTGGTGAAGATCCTGCGCAAGATCAAGGACGACGGCCTGCCAGTGCTGCTGGTGGAACAGAACCTGCTGGTCTGCGACAAGCTTGCCGACCGCCACTACGTGCTCGAACAGGGCCGCGTGGTCTACGAAGGCAGCGCCGAGGCCTTTCGCGCCGACCCGACGATCAAGAACCGCTACCTGGCCCTGAGTGCCTGACCGGAGACTGCTGATGAATAGTTTTGCGCAACCGCTGCCGAGCAACGCCCCGCTGGTCAACCGCGACCGCCTGTGGCAATCCTTGATGGACCTGGCCCAGCTCGGCGCCACAGCCAAGGGCGGCGTGTGCCGCCTGGCCCTGACCGACCTCGACCGCCAGGCCCGCGACCTGTTTGTGCAGTGGTGCACGGCGGCCGGGTGCAGGGTCAGTGTGGATGCCATCGGCAATATCTTCGCGCGCCGCGCCGGACTTAACCCGGACCTGCCACCGGTGATGACCGGCAGCCATATCGACACCCAGCCCACCGGCGGCAAGTTCGATGGCTGCTATGGGGTGATGGCCGGCCTGGAAGTGATCCGCACCTTGAATGACTTGGGGGTGGAAACCCAGGCGCCGATTGAAGTGGTGGTGTGGACCAACGAGGAAGGCTCGCGCTTCCCGCCGTGCATGATGGGCTCCGGGGTATTTGCCGGTAAGTTCGACCTGCAGGAGACCCTCGACAAGCAGGACGAGCAAGGCCTGTCAGTGGGCGCCGAGCTGCAGCGCATTGGCTACGCCGGCCCGCGCGCGGTACTCGGGCACCCGGTGGGGGCCTATTTCGAGGCACATATTGAACAGGGCCCGGTGCTGGAAGACCAGGCCATCACCCTTGGCGTGGTCATGGGCTGCCTGGGCCAGAAGTGGTTCGACCTGACCTTCACCGGCGTCGAGGCCCACGCCGGCCCCACGCCCATGCGCCTGCGCAAGGACGCCCTGGTGGGCGCCGCGCAGGTGGTCAGCGCGGTCAACCGGATTGCCCATGAGCAACAACCCCATGCCTGCGGAACCGTGGGCTGCCTGAGCCTGCACCCGGGCTCGCGCAACGTGATTCCCGGCCAGGTGCAGATGACCATCGACCTGCGCCATCTGCATGCCGACAAGCTGCAAGCGATGGTCGATGAAGTGCGTGAGGTGATCGAGGCCACGGCCAAGCAACATGGCCTGAGCTATGAACTGACGCCCACCGCCGACTTCCCGCCACTGGACTTTCATCCCTCTTGCGTCAACGCCGTGCGCGATGCGGCCAGTGTGCTGGGCTTGAGCCATATGGATATCGTCAGCGGCGCCGGGCACGATGCGATTTTTGTCGCCGAACGGGGCCCGGCCGGGATGATTTTTGTGCCGTGCGAAGGCGGCATCAGCCACAACGAAATCGAAAACGCCGCGCCGGATGACCTGGCCGCCGGCTGCGCGGTGTTGCTGCGGGCCATGGTCAATGCCGCGCAACAGGGAGGTGAAGCAGCATGACGGAGATCGCCCACCTGACGGCCGTGGAACTGCTGGCGCGCTACCGGGATAAAAGCCTGTCGCCGCTGGAAGTGACCGAAGACACTCTGCTGCGCATCGAGCGCTACAACCCGCTGGTCAACGCCTACTGCCATGTCGACCCCGAGGGCGCCTTGAACGCCGCCCGGGCTTCGGAACAACGCTGGTTCAAGGGCCAACCTTGCGGCGCATTGGACGGGGTGCCGGCGTCAATCAAGGATTTGACCCTGACGGCCGGCATGCCCACGCGCAAGGGCTCACGCACCTCATCCGCCGCCGGGCCGTGGGACCTCGATGCGCCGTTTTCGGCGTTTATGCGTAAGGCCGGTGCGGTGTTGCTGGGCAAGACCACCACCCCGGAATTCGGCTGGAAAGGCGTGACCGACAACCCGCTGTACGGCATCACCCGCAACCCCTGGGACACGCGTACCACGGCGGGCGGCTCGTCGGGCGGCGCGGGCGCGGCGGCGGCGCTGAACCTTGGCGTGTTGCACCAGGGCAGCGATGCTGGCGGCTCGATCCGCATTCCTTGCGCCTTTACCGGCACCTTCGGCATCAAGCCGACCTTTGGCTACGTGCCGCAATGGCCGGCCAGCTCCATGACCATCCTCTCACACCTGGGGCCGATGACCCGCACCGTGGAAGATGCGGTGCTGATGCTGCAAACCGTGGCCCACCCGGACGCCCGCGACGGCCTGATCGGCGCGCCACGCAACACGCCGTGGCTCACCCCGGGCAGCGACCTGAAGGGCCTGCGCATCGCCTACAGCCCGGACTTTGGCTACGTGAACGTCGATCCGCAGGTGGCCAAGGTGGTCGCACAGGCAGTCGCGGGCCTGGTGCAACTGGGGGCGCAGGTGGAACAGATCGACCCGGGCTTCAGCGACCCGCTGGAGATATTCAGTACCCTGTGGTGTGCTGGCGCGGCGCGCCTGACCGGGCAACTGACCGGCGCCCAGTGCGACCTGCTCGACCCCGGCCTGCTGCGCATTGCGCAACAGGGCGAACGCCTCAGCCTGGACGACTTCAACGCGGCCCTGGAAGCACGGGCGGCACTGGTGGCGCGCATGGCGGCGTTCCATGAGCACTACGACCTCCTGGTCTCGCCGATGCTGCCGATCACCGCCTTTGACGCGGGGCACAACGTGCCACCGGGCTCGGGACTGGGCGAGTGGATGGAGTGGACGCCGTTCAGCTATCCGTTCAACCTCACCCAACAACCGGCGGCCTCCGTGCCGTGCGGGCTGGCAGCCAATGGCTTGCCGGTGGGGTTGCATGTGGTGGGCGCGCGGTTTGCCGATGAGCAGGTGTTAAGGGTGTGCCAGGCGTATGCCCGGGCGTTTCCGACCCAGCACCTGCAAGCACCGAAAGACCTGGGCTGACACCCAATCCAATGTGGGAGCTGGCTTGCCTGCTCCCACACTCAATCGCATTTCACAGACTGATCTGCGATTGTCACACTACAATGTCCCTCCACCCCTTTCGGAGCCGACATGGACATCGAACTGGCACGCACTTTCCTGGAAATCACCCGCTGCGGCAGCCTGGCCGCCGCCGCCGAGAAACTGCACGTCACCCAGACCGCCATTACCGCACGTGTGCAAAAGCTCGAAAGCCAGCTCGACAGTACGCTGTTTGTGCGCAACCGCGCCGGGGCGCGCTTGACGGCCGATGGCGAGGCGTTTGTGGTGTATGCCAACCAACTGGTGCAAACCTGGGAAGCGGCGCGCCGCGACCTGCCGTTGCCCGAGGGCTACCGCAATGTGTTGCATATCGGCGGCGAAGTCAGCCTGTGCAACCCGCTGATGCTCGGCTGGGCCAAGGCCCTGCGTGAACACATCCCCAGCCATGCGCTGCGCACCGAAGTGCGTGACGGCGAATACCTGTTGCGCCAGCTGGAGCTGGGCGGGCTGGACGCCGCGCTGGTGTTCCAGCCGCAGTACTGGCCGGGATTGCAGGTGGAGCAGGTACTGGAAGAAAAACTGATCCTGGTGCGCCTGGCCGCCCACCCCGATCCCTATGTGTATATCGACTGGGGCCCGGGCTTTCGCCAGCAACATGATGCGGCCCTGCCGGACAAGGCCCGCGCCGCCGTGAGTTTCAACCTCGGGCCGCTGGCCTTGCAGTACATCCTGGAGAACGGCGGCAGCGGCTATTTCCGCACACGGGTGGTGCAGAGTTATCTCGAAAGCGGGGTGATGGAGCGCGTGCCCAAGGCCCCGGAGTTCAGTTTCCCGACTTACCTGGTGTACTCGCGCGAGCGCGATTCGGCGATCCTGCAACAGGCCCTGGTGCTGCTGCGCGGGGTGGTCAAGGCCCAGAGCGACTGGTCGCAACGCTGGGATCCGGTGCTTTGAACCAGTGCCCATGTTAGCCTCCTGATGTTTTCTCCTGGTCCCACCTGCCAATGAACAAGAAAAAATCCGTCACCATCAGCGACATCGCCAAACGGGTCAATATGACCACCATCACGGTGTCGCGGGCGTTGAGCAAGCCCGACCTGGTCAAGCCCGCCACCCTGGCGCGGATCCTTGAGGTGGCGCGTGAGCTGGACTACGTGCCCAACGCCTTTGCCCGCGGGCTCAAGCGCAGTGAAAGCCTGATCATCGGGGTGATCACCGCATCGGTGGACAACCCGTTCTACAGCGAAATGATCAAGGCGATTTCCCGCGAGGCGAAGAAGCACGGCTACACCATCATGCTGGTGGACACCGACGAGCTGGAGGAACTGGAAAGCAAGGCCGTGGACACCCTGCTCGGTTATCGCGTGGCCGGGATCATCCTGTCGCCGGTCTCCGACGAGCCCGACTACCAGCCCGATTACCTGGAGCGCCTGGGCAACGGCAAGACCCCGGTGGTGCTGCTCGACCGCACGATCCACGACAGCCCGTTCAGCCGCGTGGTGCTGGACAACTACCACAGCGGGATCGAGGCCGCGCAGTACCTGTTGCGCCACAACCCGGCGCTCAAGCGCCTGCTGGTGCTGACCGGGCCTGAGCATTCGCGGATCACCGTGGAACGCCTCAAGGGCCTGCGCGAAGTACTGGCCGAGCATCCCCAAGTGCAGGTCCAAGTGCGCGCCGGCGACTACACCTTAATGCCCTCCTACCTGCACACCCTCGACTACCTGGCCGCCCACGCCGCGCCGGATGCGATCATGGGCTTCAACCAGTTGATCACCCTGGGCGCCCTGCGCGCCTTGCGCATGCACAATATCCCCCACGATAGCCTGACCATCTGCGGCATCGACCGCCTGCCCTTTGCCGATATCTTCGGCGTGCCGATTGCCTGCGTGGCCCACGATGCGTCGCTGGCCGGCAGCAGTGCGGTGCGCCTGTTGCTCGACCGCCTGCAAGACCCGTACAAGCCACGGGACAAGGTAGTGATCGCCGGCAAACTGGAGAACGGCTAGCGGCTGGTATAGCCGCCGTCGATGGGCAGGCTGACCCCGCTGATCATGCTCGCCGCCTCGCTCAACAGGAACAGCACCGGCAATGCCACTTCGTGCGGCTGGGCGAAGCGTCCCAAGGGTATCGCCGCGAGCGCCGGGTCGCGCTTGGCCGGGTCGGACCAGGCCTGTTGCGCCATGGGCGTGAGGGTCACGGTGGGGTTGACGCTATTGACCCGGATCCCGAAACGCCCCCATTCGGCACATTGCACGCGGGTGATCGCATCCAGCGCGGCCTTGGACGCGCAATAGCCGAGGTGATCGTCCAGCGCCACCAGCGAGGCCTGGCTGGAGACGTTGACGATACTGCCGGCGATACCTGCCGCGATCATCGCCGCCGCCACCCGGCTGGCGACTTGCGCGGCGGCGCGGGCGTTGACGTTCATCACCTGGTCGAAAGCGGCGCTACTGATCGCCGCGGCCGGCTCCAGGCGCGAGATCCCGGCGCAATTGACCAGGCCGTGCATGGGCGGCAGGTCCTTGAGGGCCAGGTCCAGGGCGGGGCTGTTGGCGATGTCCAGGCACAGGGTTTCGCAGCCCAATTGTGCGAGTGCGTTGGCGTCACGGCCGATGGCGAAGACCTGGGCGCCGCTGGCGAGCAGTTGCAGGGCGATTTCCCGGCCAATGCCGCTGGTGGCGCCAGTGACGAGGATGCGCTGGTGGGTGAAGTCGAAGGTGGTGGTCATCAATGAATATCCCAAAGCAATAGAGAGCCCATGTGGGAGCTGGCTTGCCGGCGATGGCGGCGTGTGCGCCAACACATTGGTGACCGATACACCGCTATCGCAGGCAAGCCAGCTCCCACATTTTGGTCCGTGTTCACTTAACTCGTTTGCAGGCTGTGCATCACCGGCTTGAGTACCGGATACAGCTTCAGGTAGTCCGCAAACGCCCGGTCATACGCCTGCACATTCTCAGCCCCAGGCTCAGCCCGCAGCTCCAACTGCACCCACCCCTGCGCCATCTGCCCCTCGTCCACCAACCCCACCGTATGCGCCGCCAACAACGCCGCACCCAATGCCGCCTCCACTTCCTGGACGATGGTGTACACCGGGTAGCGGGTGACATCCGCGATGATTTGCATCCATAAATCCGAATGGCTCGCCCCGCCCACCACGATCAACCGTGGGTCCAGGGAATGGGCGCCGCGCATGCCCGCCTCGATATTGTGCCGCAGGGCAAAACTCACGCCTTCAAGCACCGCGCGGTACAGGTGGATGCGGCTGTGATACAGGTTCAGGCCGACAAAGCTGCCGCTGGCCTGGTCATCCCACACCGGGCTGCGCTCGCCCATCAGGTACGGCAAAAACAACAGCCCTTCACTGCCCGCCGGGATCTTGCGCGCGCTCTGCTCCAGCAGCCACAGGCTGTCCTGGCCGGTGTCCTGGGCCTGTTGCTCCTCGGCCTGGCAGAACTGCTCGCGAAACCAGCTGACCGAGGCCCCGGCGGTAATCGCGCCGCCAAAGATGTACAGGTCCCGCTGGCCGTTGTAGACATGGGGCATGCTGACCAGGCCATGGCGGGCATCCACCTGTTGGTTGAGGTAGCCCCAGCACATGCTGGTGCCGATCATCGCCACGTGGTTACCCGGCCGGGTGACGCCGGCCGCCAGGGTCGCCATGGCCGCATCGACGCCACCGGCCAGCACCGGCATGCCCGCCGCCAGGCCCAGGCGTTGCGCCCATTCCGGCAGCAGGCCGCCCACCACTTCGCCCGAATACAGCAAGCGCTCGGGCATCATCGCCAACGGGATATCCAGCGCCGCCAGCATCTCGGCCGACCAGCCGCGCGCGGCCATGTCGTAGACCCCGCCGATATTGCCGGCGCTGCTGTGATCCACCGCCACCTCACCGGTCAGGCAGTAGTTGATATAGCTGTTGGGCGGCAGCAGGTAGCGGGTGTTGGCCCAGACGTCGGGCTGGTGCTGCTTGAGCCAGAGCATCTTGGTGAAGCCGTAGTAGCTGTCCACCGAGTTGCCGGTAATCGCGAACAGGCGCTCCAGGTCAATCTGCCCGCGCACCCAGGCCACCTGCTCGCCGGCGCGCCGGTCCATCCAGATCAGGCACGGATGCAGCGGTTTCATCGCGTCATCCACGGCGATTCCCGAGCCGCCGTACAGGCTGCTGATACACAGCGCCTTGACCTGCTCTTTGGCGACCCCGGCGCGGCCCATGCACCCGGCCACGCAGGCCTGCACCGCGTCCAGCCAGACCTGCGGCCACTGCTCGGCCCAGCGCACTTTTGGCGTGTCCACGCGATAGCCCTGGCTGTGCTGGGCGATGATCCGCCCCTCGCTATCCACCAGCAGCGCCTTGGTGCTCTGGGTGCCAATGTCCACGCCAATCACGTATTTCATACTTATTGCCCCGGCTTGAGCAGCACCTTGATCGACTTCACCGAGTTGGCCAGGTCGAACGCTTCGGCCCAGTTATCCAGGGGGAAGTCATGGGTGACAATGCCCTTGGACGTCACCAGGCCGCGCTCGAACAGGTCGATGGCCACCGGGTAGCAATACGGCCCCAGGTGCGCGCCGCGGACGTCCAGCTCCTTGCGGTCGCCGATGATCGACCAGTCGGCGCTGGTCTCGGCGCCGAACACGCTGAACTCGACAAACCGCCCCAATTTACGGATCAGCTCCAGGCCCTGGGTCACGCCCGCCGGCACGCCGGTGGTCTCGATATACACGTCGCAGCCGTAGTGGTCGGTCAGGCCATTGATGATCGCGCGGGCGTCGTCGCGGGCGGGATTGATCACCACATCGGCGCCGTATTGCTTCGCCAGCGCCAGGCGCTCGTCGACCATGTCGATCACCACCAGTTTTTTCGGGGTTTTCAGTGCGGCCACCTGGACCATGCACAGGCCCAGGGTGCCGGCGCCGGCAATCACCACCACGTCATCGAGTTGCAGGTCGCCACGGTTGACCGTATGGATCGCGCAGGCCATCGGCTCGATCAACGCCGAATCCTCCAGGGACACCGCCTCGGGAATCTTGTGCACGATGGCGGTCTTGGGGATGCGCATGTACTGGGCCATGCCGCCTTCGGCCACTTCGCGCTGGAAGCCGAAGATATTGTGCACCTCGCACATCCAGTACTTGCCGGACTTGCAGAAGCGGCACTTGCCGCAGGGCACGATCTGCTCGGCGATCACCTTGTCGCCGACCTGGACCTCGAAGTGCTCCTCGGCGCCCTCGCCCACTTGCTCCACATAGCCAAAAAACTCATGCCCCGGCACCACCGGCGCCTTGACCCATGGGTTGTCACCGCCCCAGAACATCGCCGCGCCCGAGTGGCATTTGCAGTCACTGGCGCAGATCCCGCAGGCGGCAATGCGGATCACCAGTTCATTGGGCCGCGCCTGGGGTTTGCTGATGCGCTCCAGGCGGTAGTCTTTGGGGCCGTGGCAGACGACGGCTTGCATTTGGCTGTGCTTGTCCATGAGGTACTGACCTTTATTGAAGCTGAAAGAACCCGTCGCGGCCACGGCGGCCGCGGTGCGGTGCTGGTTGTTTTACTTGTGGCGCTGACGGCTGATAAAGATCGCCAGCAAAATAATTGCGCCCTTGATCACGCTCTGCACATAGGGCGAAACCCCGAGCATGTTCAGGCCATTGTTCAACACGCCCAGCAGCATGGCGCCGAGCAAGGTGCCGACAATCACCCCGCGCCCACCGGCAATCGAGGCACCGCCCAGGACCACGGCGGCAATCGCATCCAGCTCAAAACCAATGCCGGCGTTGGGCTGGCCGCTCATCAGGCGCGAGGTCAGCACCAGCCCGGCAATCGCTGCGGTCAGGCCGCTGATGCCATACACCAGCAACTTGAAGCGCGCCGCCCGTACCCCGGACAGACGCACCGCCTCTTCGTTGCCGCCAATGGCGTAGATGTAACGGCCAATGCGCGTGTGTTGCAGCAGCACATAGGCCACCAGGTAGGTGACCAGCATGATCAGGATCGGCACCTGGATCCCCAGCAGGCTGGCGCGACCAAAGAAGCCGAACCACTCCGGCAGCCCGGAAATCGGGTAGCCATCGGTGTACATCAGGCCAAAGCCCCGGGCGATGCCCATGGTCGCCAGGGTGACAATGATCGGCGGCATATGCAGGTACGCCACGAACAGCCCGTTGCCGATGCCAAAGGCCACACCGATCAATAGCCCGGCGCCAATCGCCAGGCCAGGCGGCAGGCCTGCGACCATCAGCCCCGCAGTCAAGGTGCCGGACAAGGCCATCACCGGCCCCACCGACAAGTCGATACCACCGGTGAGGATCACGCAGGTCATGCCCACCGCGATGATCGCGTTGATCGACACCTGGCGGCCGATATTGGACAGGTTGCTGGCGGTGAGGAAGTTATCGCTGGCCACGATCATCACCGCCGTGACCACCAGCAGCCCAATAAACGGATAGAACGCCGGCGAGCGCACCAGCCGTGCCAGGTTCGGCCGTAGCCCCTGGGTGCCTGCGCGGTTAATGGACGTATTCACTTGAGCCCCCTGTGGCATGGCGCATGACCTCTTGTGGGTTGACGGCGGACGCTTCCAGTACCTTGACAATGGCGCCCTTGTGGAACACGGCGACGCGGTCGCACATGCCAATGATTTCCGGCAGTTCGGAAGAAATCATGATGATTGCGTAGCCTTGCTCGGTGAGCTTGCGCATCAGCGCGTAGATCTGTGCCTTGGCGCCGACATCGATGCCCCGGGTCGGCTCATCGAACACCAGCACATCGCAGTGATGGTTGATCCAGCGCGCGATCACCACTTTTTGCTGGTTGCCGCCACTGAGGTTGAACACCCGGCTTTCGCCACTCGGCGCCTTGATCGACAGTTGCTGCATCAACGCTTCGACGCTGGCGCATTCCTTGTTTTTGTCGATCAGGCCGCTGGCGCCCTGGTATTTGTGCAGGTTGTTGAGGGAGATGTTTTCGCGAATGCTGAAATCGGTGATCAGGCCTTCGCTCTTGCGGCTTTCCGGCAACAGGCCGATCCCATGGGCCAGGGCCTGGGCCGGGTCGTCGAGGCTGATTTTGACGCCGCGCAGCCACACCTCCTTGGTCACTGACGCCAGTGCGCCCATCATCCCCAGCGCCAGCTCGGTGCGGCCCGACCCCACCAGCCCGGCAAAGCCGAGGATCTCGCCCTGGTGCAGGTGGAACTGGTTGTGGGGACCATTGCGTTGCAGCTGGATATCCCTGACCTCCAGCAGCAACGGCCCGCGCGCGGTGGTGGGTTTGGGCGGGAAACTGCATTCCAGCTTGCGGCCCACCATCATCTCCACCAGACGGTCGATATCGCTGTCGGCCACGTCGGTGACGCCGGCATTGCCGCCGTCGCGCAACACGCTGATGCGGTCGCACACCTGGAAAATCTCCTCCAGGTGATGGGAGATAAAAATCACCGCCACGCCCTGGCGCTTGAGTTCGCGCATGATCCCAAACAGCAGCTCGGCCTCACTCGGCGTCAGGGTGGCGGTGGGTTCGTCGAGCACCAACAAGCGCGCCTCCAGGGCCAGGGCCTTGGTAATCTCGACAAACTGCTGCTCGGCCACGCTCAGGTGCCGCACCGGGCATTGCAGGTCGATGCTCACCCCCAGGCGCTGGAACAAGGCCTGGGACGCCTCGTGCATATCGCGCTTGCGCAGCAGGCCGAAGCGGTTGTTCAGCTCATGGCCGAGGAAGATATTCTCCACGGCGGTGAGGTCGGGAATCAGGCTGAACTCCTGGAAGACAATGCCGATACCGGCGGCAATCGCATCGCGATACGTCGCAAAGTGCCGGGCCTGCCCATCGATCAGAATGCGCCCTTCATCCTGGTGCTCGACCCCGCCGAGGATTTTCATCAGGGTCGATTTGCCCGCGCCATTTTCCCCGAGCAAGGCATGAATCTCGCCGCGCTCCACTTGCAGGTTGATGGACTTGAGGGCTTGCACCCCGGGGTAGCGCTTACAGATATTTTCCAGTTGCAACAGACTGCTCATACCGCCGACCTCTCGTTCAGAAGGGAGCCCCGGGCCCCACGCGTGACGTGGGGCCTAGGCGGTTTACCAGCTGAAATCCTTGGCCTTGGCCTGGTCGATCAGGGCGATATCCACGGGGATGCTGGCGGGTACATGGGAGCCCCATTTTTTTGCCAGGGCGATGCCCAGCGCCAGGCGGATCTGATCGCGAGGGTACTGGGCCGAGGTGGCGATAAATTTGCTGCCTGGCTTGAGGATGGCCTTGATCGCTTCCGGCGCGCCGTCGACGCTGACCAGCTTGACATCCATGCCGCTGGCCTCGATGGCCGACAGGGCGCCGAGGGAACCATTGTCATTGACGCTGAAAATACCCTTGAGGGTGGGTTGGGCCTGGAGCATGTTTTCGGTCACGCTCAGGGCCTGGTCACGTTCCTGCTTGCCGTTCTGAATGCTGACGATCTTGATCTGCGGGTGCTTGGCCACGGCCTCCTTGCAACCGCGCACACGCTCCAGGATCGGCACCACGGCGATGCCGTCGAGGATTGCGATATTGCCCTGGTCACCAATGCTCTTGGCCAGGTATTCACAGGCCTGGAACCCGGCATCGAAGTTTTTTGAACCGACGAAGGAATCCAGCGGCCCGTCGGCCTGGGCATCCACGGCAACCACCACCACACCCGCAGCGTGGGCCGATTTGACGGCGGACTGCACGCCGACCGAATCCGTGGGGTTGATCAGCAGGATGTCGATGCCTTTTTGCAGCATGTCTTCGACGTCACTGACCTGCTTGGACACGTCGTGGCGGGCATCGGTGATGATCAATTGTGCACCGATGGTCGCCGCCGCTTCTTGCAGGGCGTCTTTCATGGTGACGAAGTACGGGTTGTTGATTTCCTGAAAGGACGCGCCGATGCGCATGGGGGCCGGTTTGGTCTCGGCCAGGGCGACGGTGGAGATGCTTAAAGCCAACAAACACAGGGTTTTGCGAAGCATTTTCATGGCGTGAGTCTCAGTTTTGTTTTTATTTTCAGAGCGAATGTTATCGTTAACATTTCGCCAGAAACTAACAAGGAAATGAGGTGGGCGCAAGCCCCTTGCGATATTCCCGATGGGGCGGGCTTGCTTGGGCTCAGCTCGCAAAATCCTCGGGCCGGGCTAAGCTCACTCACCAACAAAAAATACAACGGGCTACGCCATGACCCATCCCACCGAGGCCTTTCGCCAACGCTACCGCGCCGCTGTCCACCCACGCTACAACCCGTGGCTGCATGCCGGTTTTGTGCTGAGCTACGGTTTGTCCTGCATCCTCCTGGCCTGGGGCAGCACCCAGCACATCCAGGCCTGGGAATGGCTGACCATCCCCCTGACCCTGGTGTTCTTCAACCTGTGCATCTACCTCGTGCACCGCCACCTCGGCCATCGTAAACACGGTTTTTCCAAGCTGTTCTATGCACGCCACACCGGCGATCACCACAGCTTTTTCACCCCCGGCCATATGACCTACGACAACCCCAGGGACTGGCGGGTGATCCTGTTTCCCGCCTGGCTGATCATCCTCCACAGCCTGGCCATCACCTTCCCCGCCTGGTGGCTGCTCAAGCAGTTCAACCCCAACGTGGCGGGGCTGTTCGCCGGGTGCATGATCCTGGGTTACCTGCTTTACGAAATCTTCCATGCCTGTGAACACTTGCCCCCTGCCCATCCCCTGGCCCGCCTGCCGTGGATCCGGCACATGCACCAGCTCCACGCGCTGCATCACCGCCGTGAGTTGATGCAGGGGCGCAACTTCAACATCGTGCTGCCGCTGATGGACTACCTGTTCGGCACACTGCACTGGGAGCCCGCCACGCCCCCCTCCCAAGAGCCTCGGGAAGCACCATGAGTCAAAAAATCCGTCACTGGCTGCTACTGGTATTGATCGCGGTCGTCGCCTTCCTGCTGTTGATGCCCACCCCGGTGCAACCGGTCAATTGGACACCGCCCAAGGCCCCGTCGCTGCAGGAGGAGCCCTACCGCGAAAACCAGCGTCTGAAGGGCATCCAGCGCATCGGCGCCCAAGGCATCGACGGGCCTGAAGCGTTGCTGGTGGATGCCAAGGGGTTTCTGATTACCGGGCTGCATGATGGGCGGATCATCCGCACCGCGCCCGACAGCCAGGCCCTGGAGGTGCTGGCCCAGACCGGGGGCCGGCCGCTGGGCCTGGCCCAACACCCGGACGGGCGCCTGATCATTGCCGATGGGATCAAAGGCCTGCTGGCCCTGGACGGCCAGCGCACACTGACCACCCTGAGCACCAGTGCCAATGGCCTGCCCTTCGGCTTTACCGATGATGTAACGGTGGATGCTGCCGGGCGCTACGCCTACTTCAGTGACGCGTCGAGCCGCTGGGGCTATGGCCAGGATGGTGAGGCAGTGATCGAGCATGGTGGCGATGGCCGGTTGTTGCGCTATGACTTTCGCAACGGCCAGACCGAGGTGTTGCTCGATCAGTTGCAATTTGCCAACGGCGTGGCGCTGGGGCCGGATGAAGACTATGTGCTGGTCAATGAAACCGGGGCTTATCGCATCAGTCGCTATTGGCTCAGGGGCGACAAGGCTGGCAGCCATGACCTGTTTATCGACAACCTGCCGGGGCTGCCGGACAACCTCAGCTTCAACGGCCGCGACCGCTTCTGGGTGGCCCTGTACTCCCCGCGCAACCCCTTGCTCGATGGCTTGGCCGGTTACCCGGCGGTACGCAAGATGGTGGTGCGGGCGCTGATGGTGGTGCCCAAGCCCGTGGAGCGCAAAGCCTTTGTGCTGGGGTTGGATGTGCATGGCCAGGTGGTCGCTAACTTGCAGGATGGCAGCGCGGGCAATTATTCGCCGGTGACCAGCGCGCGCGAGTCTGGCGACTGGCTGTACCTGGGTTCGTTGAAGAACACCAGCCTGGCGCGGCTGCCGCTGAAACTGGCGTTGAACCCGTAGGCGCCGGCTGGCCAGCCAGCGCCTACGGGAATGGAGCGGTCAGCGCACGATGGTCTGGCTGCAGATATGCCCCAGGCTGACGTACTGCGTGATATTGCCGCCTACACCCACGCCCGGGAACTCCTTGAGTTCAATGCGCCAGCCGCCCATGTTGAACCAGGTCCGCCAGTTGTACGTCTGGCCGGACGAGCTGTCCGGGTAGACCACATTGAGATCGCCGGAGCAACTGCCCAGGTCGACATTGCCGGATGCCGCACCGGTGATACCGGTCTTGGCCTCGTAGTTGACCCAGTGGTACTGGTTGCTGTCATCAAAACGCTTATCGACCCTGAGCACCGGGGTCACGCCCCGCAGTGGCTCGCCGGTGCTGTCCGACCATTGGGTGCTCCAGCTCAGGCTGCGGGAGGCCTGGGTGGCCAGTTGCATGATCGAACTGGGGATACGCACCACGTTGTCGCCGTTCACATTGCTCTGGTTCAGGCGCGGCGCCGACCCCAGGGTCAACTTGTATTGCGCCTTGGGGTTGAGGGCTACCGCCGGGTTGGCTCGCACCCGCACTTTGACGATGTAGCCAGGGGTCAGGCTTGGATAGGTGGAGGTGTTGTTCGGCTGGATCACCACCCAGTTGTTGCCATCGAAACGCTCGAAGATCCACTGGTTGCGGGTGCCCTCGTCGTCATCGCCGAGGAACATGCCCACGCCCTGGCCACGCAGGGAGGTGAAGTCGAAGTAATCGACATCGTTGACGCTATCGAGGTTACCGGTCACCTGGTTCAGTGCATCCGGCAGGGCGAATGCGCTTTGTGCGGTGTCGTTGGGCTCGAAGGCATCGATATTGCTGTCCACCGCCACGCCAAAACTGAATTGCGCATTGCTCGCGGTGTTGGCCACCATGTACCAGTAGTAATCGCCGGCAGGCATCACGCCGTTAAGGTATTCATCGGCGCTGCCTGCGTTATCAGAGGTGCCCAGCGGTGTCAGGTTGCCCTGACCGTCGTCGTGGAACAGGGTCAGCGACATATCGGTGCCGGCACTCTGGTTCAGCAGTTGGACCTGGATACGCGCGCTTGTAGGCAGATTGAAGTGGTAGGCGATTTGCGCCCCGGTCTCGACCCCGGTGAGGGTGTAGAGGGTGTTGATATCAAGCGTCGGGAACAACGGTGTAAAAGCCGCAATCGCTGCGCCCTGTAGTTCGCTTGGTTTTTGCAGACCGTCAACGACCGCTTCCACCGCCTCACTGTTCACTGCTGCCTTGCTTGCCACAGCCTTGGACTTGCCGACCTTGGCCGCCTTGAGTTTTTGCTTGAGTTCGGCCGACAGCTTCGACGACTCAACCTTGCCACCCGCTCTAAGCGCCTGATCGACCGCAGACTTGACCGCCTGGGCCGCGAGTTTTGCAGGTGCTTGCGCAGGGTATTGTTCGGCCAGGGCAAAGGCCGAAACAAAGCAGGAGGCCGCCATGGCCGCGCCTAGCATAAAGGCTTTTTTCGATTTCATTTTTTATCCATCCATAGTTAAAAAATTTGTGGCTTGGGTGCGCGGTGAAATCCGTTCACCTGGGATGGACTGTAGAAGATAACTGTATATATGTACAGTATATTTTTTGATTGAATGCAAGCAAAGCTACCCCCTGCGTCAAACGCGCCAAACCATCACAGCCAAGCAGGCCTTGCAACAAACCAAGGCAATTTTTTCACATCGCTTTCACTGGCCGACCACGCCCCGCCCCCTAAATTGCCCGGCAACGCAAACAGCTGTGCCTCAGGTGCCAGGGTGAAGAGTGTGGTTGACATGAATCGCCCAGAAGGGCCCCGGGCAAACACCTTCAAACAGTCATGGCTGCGTTTCATCGCGCTCCTTACCCTGTGCCTGGTGATCATGGGCGCGATACTCTGGCCGACCTCGCCGCAGAACCTGAGCGTCGGCAATCGCCTGGTCACTTCAGGGGCCCTAGCGGCCTGGCGCAGTGGCAACCTGATTGTGCTGGTGCGCCATGAAGAACGCTGCGACCGCTCCAACAACCCCTGCCTGGGCCCTGCGGATGGCTTGACCCACCCCGGCAGTGTCTCGGCTGCGGCAGTGGGTAGCGCATTCCAGACCCTGGGCATGTCCCACAGCGATGTATTGAGCAGCCCCACCACGCGCACGGTGCAAACCTCGCGGTTCATGTTCGGTGAAGCCCATGTGTTACCCGACCGCTTGACCTTGTGCGGCACGGCCCTTGTGCACGAACTGCCTGCCCACAAGATCGCCGGGCGCAACCTGTTGCTGGTCACCCACAGCGAATGCATCGGCGAGCTGGAACGGGTGCTGGGTTATCCCCATGCCGATGGCGCCGAATACGGCAGTTCGCTGTTTGTCCAGGTGAGGGCTAACGGCAAGCTCAAGGTGCTGGGTGTACTGAACAGCCAGGACTGGGCCACCGCCCTTGGGCACCTTTAGTGCTCAGCTCATGATATCGCTGCGCCGCAGTTGTCCCTGCACCTGCAGCAGGAAGGTCGGTTCGTTGGGGTTCCCAGAAATCTGCAACGTGCTCATGTTCAACAGCGGATCATAGTCCACGATAGCTTCGCCGCTCGCCCCGGAAAAACGCCTGACAAACTGCAACGGTTTATCGCCCAATTGCGCTCTGAGACCTGACACATCGACCTGGTCTTGCCCACTGACAAAGTCGTGGATCCGGTCCGACGCCGCAGCGCTGGACTCGTTGGTCTTGCCGTAGACAAAGACGTCATTGCCTTCGCCCCCCCACAATGAGTCGGCCCCCTCGGCGCCGTAGAACACATCGTCGCCATCACCACCGTGCAACTCGTTATCCGCGGCGTTGCCCACCAGCCAGTCGTTGCCCGATCCGCCAATGGCATTCTCGATCGTCACGCCATAAGCAATGGCCACGTTGCCTTTAAGGCCCCCCACATCAGAAAACGTACCGGCCCCGAGGCTTATTTTCTGGTCCTGGCCATAGCCCGAAAAATCCAGGGTGTCGGTCCCGCCGCCATCCCAAATGGCAGCGACCATCTTGTCGCCATGACTCTTGATGCTCAGGAAGTCGCGATTCGTATTGGAGTTGAAGCCATAGGTGGTGTCGTCATTACGGGTCTTGAAATTTGCGCCATATTGGCGTTGGTAAGCCGTTATATCGTCCAGTTGCGGCGCCGATGAACGAAAACCGTCATGCCGCATATAGCCGGTACGCTCGCCCCGGTAACTCATGTTGGTATGGCTTTGCGAGTCTTCATGGAAATCGAATTGGGCATGGGGAGCGCTGGCATCGTAGTGACCGGGATGCCGCAGCCCCATGGCGTGCCCCAGCTCATGGATAATCGTGTGCCGCCCCGCATCGCCAAGGGTCGCATTGACCATGTACTGATCGTCATCCGTGCTTAAAAACCACACTTCGCCACCACGGCTGCTGCCCGGCAGGACTGCAAAGGAGTAGCCGCTCTGGGGCTTGCCATTGCTGCCGATCATTTGCCCATAATTGCCGAGGGTAATGTGCCCATCGCTGTTGGCTGTCTTCGGCCCTTCGCTGAACGTGACGTTCGCCACATCCGCAATGGACTCAAGGCTGCGCCTGATTTGTTGCCTTTGATTTTCGAGGATATGGGTGAACCCGGTCATTTTCTGCCAGACCGCCTTGGGGTCGGCAGGCGCGGGGCGAAACGTGTAGGAGACCTGGCGGATACCGTCACCGTTCTTGTCCGGCCAGCCCGAACTGGCACGCCATAGCGATTGGGCCGCCTCTTCAGTGGTCTTGGATGGCAAGCCATTGTGCTGGATACCGCCACCGCGATCATCGCGATGGCGAAACTGGTCAATCGTTCGGAACAGCGGGCTACCTTGCATTGCAGAGGTCGACATGGCGGTGGCTCCTTGAAGTTTCAGATCCGGGGCGCACGGTTGAGTACGCGCCGCAGACTGAACCTTGAAGGATCCGTACCCGCTGGGGTATCACGAACGGTCTGCATTTCCTATAGGAAACGGCACTTCGTAGACCTTTGGTTACACGCGGATACAGCCATCACCCCGGCAACGGGATCACCCGCAACGGCCTGACCGACTTATAGGAAAAGCTCGAATAGATTTCCTTCACGCACGGCAATGTCTGCAACACCTCGCGGGCGAATTCGCCAAAGGACTCCAGGTCCTTGGCCACCACTTCCAGCAAAAAATCATAACGCCCGGACACGTTATGGCAGGCGACGATTTCCGGGATGTCCAGCAGCCGCTGTTCAAACGCCCGGGCGATTTCCTTGGAGTGGGTGTCCATCATGATGCTGACAAAGGCCGTGACCCCGTAGCCCAGGGCCTTGGGCGAGAGGATCGCCTGGTAGCCGCTGATCACGCCACTGTCTTCAAGGTTCTTGACCCGGCGCCAGCACGGCGAGGTGGTCAGGGACACCCGCTCGGCCAGTTCGGCGACGGTCAGGCGGGCGTTGCCTTGCAGGGCGTTGAGCAGGGCTTTGTCGGTACGGTCCAGATGGCTGGGCATGTCTTGCCTCAAATCATTATTTTTATGGGGTTTCATCCTTCGCCAACGGTTTTTTTCGGCAAAGTAGGCAACGTTCGGCCTCGATTATGAGCATAGCATTGTAGGAAATAAGGAGTGTCCGACATGCACAATAAACACAACACATTCGGCTTTTCTACCCGTGCCATTCACCACGGCTACGATGCGCAAGACCATCACGGTGCCCTGGTGCCGCCGATCTATCTGTCGGCGACCTTCGCCTTCCCTACCGCCGAATACGGCGCGGGGTGTTTTGCCGGCGAAGAAAGCGGGCACTTTTATACACGCATTTCCAACCCGACCCTGGCGCTGCTGGAGTCACGCATGGCCACCCTGGAGGGCGGCGAGGCGGCGGTGGCGTTCAGTTCCGGCATGGGCGCGATTGCTGCGACCTTCTGGACCTTGTTGCGCCCCGGCGATGAGGTGATCGTCAGCCAGACCTTGTACGGCTGCACCTTCGCCCTGCTGCACCACGGCATTGGCGAGTTCGGCGTCAAGGTGCGCCATGTCGACCTGTCGGACCTCGACGCCCTGCGCGCCGCACTCTCCCCCGCGACCCGCATGATCTACTGCGAGACCCCGGCCAACCCCAACCTGCAATTGATCGATATTGGCGCCGTGGCCAGGATCGCCCACCAGCAACCGAACATCACCGTGGTGGTCGACAACACCTACTGCACCCCCTACCTGCAACGCCCGCTGGAACTGGGCGCGGATGTGGTGGTGCATTCGGCCACCAAGTACCTCAGCGGGCATGGCGATATCACCGCCGGCATCGCCGTCAGCCGCCACGACCTGGCGCAGCGCCTTCGCCTGCAAGGCTTGAAGGACCTGACGGGGGCCGTCCTGTCGCCCCAGGACGCCTTTCTCTTGATGCGCGGCCTCAAAACCCTGGCCCTGCGCATGGATCGCCATTGCAGCAATGCCCAGACCGTGGCCGAGGCCCTGCAGGCCCACCCGGCGGTCGAGTCGGTGACCTACCCCGGCCTGCGCTCCTTCCCACAATACGAGTTGGCAGCACGTCAGATGAAACTGTCAGGCGGCATGATTGCCTTTGAACTCAAGGGCGGCATCGCCACGGGCAGGCGCTTTATGAACGCGCTCAAGCTGTTCAGCCGCGCAGTCAGCCTGGGCGATGCCGAATCCCTGGCCCAGCACCCGGCGAGCATGACCCACTCCACCTACACCCCGGAAGAACGTGCCCAGCATGGGATTGGCGAAGGGTTGGTACGGTTGTCGGTGGGGCTGGAGGATATCGCGGACCTGCTGGCCGATCTTGAGCAGGCACTGGCGCATTGCGTCAAGCGCACACCGGCGAGCAAACCGGCGACCCATTCCGTGTAGGCATGGCGGTTATTTCACCAGCCGGGTTTCCTTTGAAGGGCGGTAGCCGAAGTAGGCGCTGTAGCATTTACTGAAGTGGCTGGGCGACACAAACCCGCAGGCCACCAGCACATCGACCTGGGACAGTTCGGTGTGCTGCAACAGGCGCCGGGCCTCGGTGATGCGCAGCTCCAGGTAATAGCGCTGCGGTGTGGTGCCCAGTTGCTCGCGGAACAGGCGCTCCAATTGGCGTCGCGAGCGCCCGGCATACACCGCCAGTTGCTCCAGGGCCAGGGGCTCTTCGAGGTTGGCGTCCATCAGGCGCACCACTTCACGCAGCGGCGCGCTCACGCAGATATTTTCGGCGGGCTTGATCCGCCGGTACCGCGACTCCTCAAAGGCCAGGATATCTTCGATGCCCTCCACCAGCGCCTTGTCGTGCAGGCTCTTGATCCAGTCCAGGGCCATATGGAACGCACCGGATGGGCTGGATGCGCTGAGGCGGTCGCGATCGATCACATAGGGCTCGCTGCTGACCTGGGTGGCCTTGGCGATTTCCGTCAAGGCCGGGCGATGTTCCGGGTGAATGGCACAGCGATAGCCGTCCAGCACCCCGGCCTTGCCCAGAAACCACGCACCGTTCCATAGGCCGGCGAGGATCACGCCCTGCTGCGCGGCGGCCTTGAGCAGTTCGATAAAGCTTTCGCCGGCCTTGAGCTGGGTGCGATAACCGCCGCAAATCACCAGCAGGTCGAGGTCGGCCAGCGCGCTGTGTTCAAGGCGCGCGTCCGGGCGAATCACCAGGCCCAGGTCGCTGGTCACCTCCTGCCCGTCCAGGCCGAAGGTGCGCGAAGTGAACAGCCCCGGGCGCAGCAGGTTGGCGGTGATCAGGGTGTCCAACGCCTGGGTGAAGGCCGGCAGGGAAAAGTGCTCCAGCAACACAAACCCCGCACGCACCCGGCGCGGGGCCTGGCCCGGGGTTTCGTTCAGGTAGCGCAGGTTCTTGCCTTTCATCCCACCGCTAAATTGCCGTCTTTCCATGGGGGTTCGACCTGTCTGCGGCGCCATCGCCGGCCAGCGCTTAGGGCTTGATGTTTTTCAACTGGTTGAGCAATTCGAGCAGTTGCTGCAACTGCTCTTCGCCGAACTGTTCCTGGATCTTCTGGTAGTTGCTTTCCATCCCCGCGCTCATCTCGACGAAGCACTGCTGCCCCTGCTCGGTGAGGGTCACGAACACCCGGCGCTGGTCTTCGCTGGACTTGCGCCGGCGCACCAGGCCATCGCGCTCCAGGCGGGCCAGCACGCCGGTCATGCTCGGTTTGAGGATGCAGGCCAGGTGCGCCAGTTGATGGCTCTCCAGTTCGCCTTGCTGGCGCAGGATACGAATCACCCGCCACTGCTGTTCAGTCAATTGATGTTCATTGAGCAGCGGCCGGAAAAACGCCATGGCGGCTTCGCGGGCCTGCAACAGGGTCAGCGTCAGGGAAGGTCTGGGAGTGGACATGGCTCACGCACAAAAGAGATCGAAGCGTCGAAGCTTAGGGTCGGCTCCATGGGCATGCAAGCTGGCCGCCGCAAAAACTCGTTAACCTCGATATGAATTATTTTAAATCGGCACAAATTGTCTACCCATAATAAATATAACATGTTAACAATATGCTACTCCCTTCAGCGATCCGAAGGGCGATACCTACAAAAACAACAAAAGGAATCTGTCATGCATTTGCGCCTCCTTCCCCTGGCGGCCAGCGCCGGCCTGTGCGCTACGTTCAGCCCCTTGAGCGCCTACGCCGAGTTTATCCAGGACAGCAAGGCCAGCCTCGACCTGCGCAACTTCTATATGAACCGCGACTTTCGCCAGACCAACGCGCCGCAGAACAAGGCCGATGAATGGGCCCAGGGCTTTGTGCTGCGCCTGGAGTCGGGCTACACCGAAGGCCTGGTAGGCTTTGGCGTGGATGCCCTGGGCGAATTGGGGGTCAAGCTCGACTCCAGTCGCGACCGCCGTGGCACCGGCCTGCTGGCGTATGGCGCCAGCCAGCAACCGGTCGACAATTACAGTGAACTGGGCCTGACGGCCAAGGTGCGGGTCTCGAAAACCGTGCTCAAGGCCGGCACCCTGCAGCCGCAATTGCCCGTGGCCGCCTACAACGACACCCGGCTCCTGCCCTCGACCTATACCGGCGAGCTGGTCACCTCCCAGGACATCGCCGGCCTGACCCTGAACCTGGGCCGCCTGGAAAAACAGAACCTGCGCGACTCTTCCAGCAACGACCCGATGAGCTACGCCGGCGTCGACAGCAGCCACCTGGACCTGGCCGGCGGCACCTATGCCATCACCCCACAGCTGGCGACGACTTACTACTACGCACAAATGCAGGACATCTATCGTCAGCACTTCATCGGCCTGGTGCACGACTTGCCGCTGGGCAACGGCATGAGCCTGCGCAGCGACCTGCGCTACTTCGATACCCGCGAGCAAGGCAGCCATGAACTGCGCGGCGCCTCGCGGGTAGACGGCGGGCGCATCGACAACCGGTTCTTCAACGGCATGCTGAGCCTGTCGGCGGGGGGCCACAAGGTAGGCCTGGGCTATCAAAACCTTTCGGGCGACGGCGATTTCGCCTACCCCGGCATGGACCCCTATTCGGTCAACCTGGTAACCATCAACGTGTTCACCAAGGCCCAGACCGATGCCTGGCAGGCGCGCTATGACTACAACTTCGCTGCCCTCGGCCTGCCGGGGCTGACCTTTATGACGCGCTATGTGGATGGCAGCCATGTGCAAACCGCCAGCGTGCGCAATGGCCGCGAATGGGAGCGCGATACCGACCTGACCTACACCGTGCAGAATGGGCCGCTGAAAAACGTCAACGTCAGGCTGCGTAACGCGACCCTGCGTTCAAGCAACGGCCTGACCAGCGATATCGACGAAAGCCGCATCATCATCGGCTACAGCCTGGCGTTGTGGTGATCAGCGCAGGCCTGCCTGGCGCAGGCGGTACTCCCCCGGCGTCATCTGCGCATAGCGCTGGAAGAACCGGCTGAAATAGGCCGGGTCCTTGAAGCCCAACTGGTAGCAGATTTCATTGGCGGAACTGCCGGTAAACAGCAGCAGGCGCTTGGCTTCCTGCATCAGCCGTTCAAGCACCAGGCGCTTGGACGGCAGGTCGGCAATGCGCCGGCATACGTCGTTGAGCCGCGCTTGGGTGACGCCAATTTTTTCGGCGTACGCCGACAGCGGCCAATGCAGCAAATAGTGGTCTTCGATCAGCTCATTGAAACGATGGAAGATACGCAAGTCTTCGTGGCGCGCCGGGCGTGCTTCCAGGGAGTTGGCGCACAGGCGCAGCAGGCTGATCATGATCAGACGGGTCAGGCTTGCCAGGGCCGCCGCCCGCCCCGCGCCGGTGCTGTTGATCTCGCCGCTCAACTCGTCGAACAGCCACTCCAGCCGCTTGATCTCGGGCTCGAACACAGGCGCCAGGCGGGCCAGCGCCACACAGGCGGGCGGGATCTGCGGCCCGGGCGCCAGGCTCGGGTCGGCATCGACCAGCGCCCGCACCCACTGCTGGCGCACGGTCAATACATGGCCATCGGCATCGGCTTCGGTGACAAAGGCATGGGCCACGGTGGGCGGCGTAAGGAAAAACATCGGCCCGGATTCCAGGTACTGCTGGTCATCAAGATAGACCCGCACCGCGCCGCTCTTGACGTAATGCACCTGGAAAAACCGGTCATGCCGATGCACGGGCATGTTGCGCCCGAAAAAACCCGCCAGGTTGCCGAGCCGGTCGTAATGCACGTCGGCATCGCTGTAGCGCTGGTCGTAGACCTGGCCGATGTTGATGTTGGGGATCGGTTTCACAGGCGTCTCTTTATTGTTTTTTGCACCCGATGATTTTGCCACGCTTGACGGTAGTTAACATATTAATTATAACGTTAACACATTAACGAACTGCCTCCAGAGCAGTCGCCATCGCCAGGAGAAATGCATGAGCCGTACCCTGCATGATGTTGCCAGCGGCACCCTGTTCGGCGTCGCGCTGAACTACCAGGGCTTGCTGAACCAGCGTCTCGCCGAATTCGAGCAGCCGCCGTACCAGAAGCCGCCGGTCAAGCCGGTGCTGTTTATCAAGACCCCCAACACCCGCAACAGCCATGCCGGCATCGTGGTCCAGCCCCGCGGCGAACGCCTGCAACCGGGCCCGGCCCTGGGCGTGGTGATCGGCAAAAGCGCCAGCCGCGTCAGCGTGGAAAATGCCCTGGAGCATGTGGCGGGCTACGTTATCGTCAATGAGTTCAGCCTGCCGGAAGACAGCTACTACCGCCCCGCCGTCAAAGCCAAGTGCCGCGACGGGTTCTGCGCCCTGGGCCCTGAACTGGTGGCCCGCGAGCAGATCGCCAACCCTCACCAGTTAAGCCTCAAGCTGTTCGTCAACGGCGAGTTGCGCCAGCAGAACACCACGGCCAACTTTGTGCGCGACATTCCCCGGCTGATCGCCGAGATCAGCGAATTCATGACCCTGCATGCGGGCGATGTGCTGATCACCGGTACGCCTGAAGGCCGGGTGGATGTACAGCCCGGCGACACCGTCGAAGTCCAGATCAGTGGCCTGGGCCGCCTGGTCAACCACATCCAGGCCGAGGAACAGCCATGAAACACGCGCGTATCCGTTTTGAAGGCCAGGTCCATCAGGTCCACGTCGAAGAGTTCAATGCTGTGCGCCTGGCTGACGGCCGGCTGCTGGCCGAAGACCAGGTGCAATGGCTGCCACCGGCCACCGGCAATATGTTCGCCCTGGGCCTGAACTACGCCGACCATGCCGCCGAACTGGCCTTCGCCCCGCCGACCGAGCCGCTGGCCTTTATCAAGTCGCCAGGCACCTACACCGGGCATAACCAGGTCACCTGGCGCCCGGACAACATCGCCTATATGCACTACGAGTGCGAGTTGGTGGCGGTGATCGGCAAACCGGCGCGCAACGTCAAGCGCGAGGACGCCCTGGCGTACCTGGCCGGCTACACCGTGTGCAACGACTACGCGATCCGCGACTACCTGGAAAACTACTACCGCCCCAACCTGCGGGTGAAAAACCGCGACGCTACCACCCCGGTCGGCCCATGGATCGTCGATGTGGCCGATGTACCGGACCCGGGCAACCTGACCCTGCGTACCTGGATCAACGGCGAGTTGCGCCAGGAAGGCAGCACCCGCGACATGATTTTCGATATCCCCTACCTGATCGAATACCTGTCCAGCTTCATGACCCTGCAACCCGGCGACATGATCGCCACCGGCACCCCTGAAGGCCTGGCCGATGTAGTGCCCGGCGATGAAGTGGTGGTGGAAGTGCAAGGCGTCGGCCGCCTGGTCAACCGAATTGTCAGCGAGGCGGACTTTTTCGCCGCCCGCAAAGAGGCTTGAGCACCATGATCAAACACTGGATCAACGGCCGTGAGGTCGAAAGCAAAGACACCTTCATCAACTACAACCCCGCCACCGGCGAGGCGCTTGGCGAGGTGGCCAGCGGTGGCGCCGAAGAAGTCGCCCAGGCCGTAGCTGCGGCCAAGGAAGCCTTCCCGAAGTGGGCCAACACCCCGGCCAAGGAGCGCGCGCGCCTGATGCGCAAGCTCGGCGAACTGATCGAGCAGAACGTGCCGCACCTGGCCGAACTGGAAACCCTGGACACCGGCCTGCCGATCCACCAGACCAAGAACGTGCTGATTCCACGGGCTTCGCACAACTTTGATTTCTTCGCCGAAGTCTGCACACGCATGGACGGCCACAGCTACCCGGTGGACGACCAGATGCTCAACTACACCCTGTACCAACCGGTGGGTGTGTGTGCGCTGGTGTCGCCGTGGAACGTGCCATTTATGACCGCCACCTGGAAGACCGCCCCGTGCCTGGCCCTGGGCAACACGGCGGTGCTGAAGATGTCCGAGCTGTCGCCTTTGACTGCCAACGAACTGGGGCGCCTGGCCCTGGAAGCGGGGATCCCCAAGGGCGTGCTCAACGTGATCCAGGGCTATGGCGCCACCGCCGGCGATGCCCTGGTGCGTCACCCGGATGTGCGGGCGATCTCCTTTACCGGCGGCACCGCCACCGGCAAGAAGATCATGCAGAGCGCCGGCCTGAAGAAGTACTCCATGGAGCTGGGCGGCAAGTCGCCGGTGCTGATTTTTGAAGACGCCGACCTCGAACGGGCCCTGGATGCCGCGCTGTTCACCATCTTCTCGCTCAACGGCGAGCGCTGCACCGCCGGCAGCCGGGTGTTTATCCAGGAGAGTGTGTACCCGCAGTTCGTCGCCGAGTTCGCCGCCCGCGCCAAACGCCTGATTGTCGGGGACCCGCAAGACCCGAACACCCAGGTGGGTTCGATGATCACGCAAGCCCACTATGACAAAGTCACCGGTTACATCAAGATTGGCCTCGAAGAAGGCGCCAACCTGGTGGCAGGCGGCCTGGAGCGGCCGGCCAACCTGCCGGCGCACCTGGCACGCGGGCAGTTTATCCAGCCGACCGTGTTCGCCGACGTCAACAACAACATGCGCATCGCCCAGGAAGAGATCTTCGGCCCGGTGGTGTGCCTGATTCCCTTCAAGGACGAAGCCCAGGCCCTGCAACTGGCCAACGAGACCGAGTACGGCCTGGCGTCCTATATCTGGACCCAGGACATCGGCAAGGCCCATCGCCTGGCCCGTGGCATCGAGGCCGGCATGGTGTTTATCAACAGCCAGAACGTGCGCGACCTGCGTCAGCCGTTCGGCGGGGTCAAGGGCTCGGGGACCGGTCGTGAAGGCGGCCAGTACAGCTTCGAAGTGTTCGCCGAGATCAAGAACGTGTGCATCTCCATGGGCAGCCATCACATCCCGCGCTGGGGCGTGTAACTGTGGAAGCGGGCTTGCCCGCGATGCTCGTCAACGATAACGCTGACGTTCAGGGTTAACGCGCTGACCTTGGGTTTTTCGCGAGCAAGCTCGCTCCTACACGGTCCGTAGCGCACCAACAAGAATAATGAAATCAGGAGAATGATCATGGGTGAAATAGTCCTGGCGGCGAAAATCTGCCACGTCCCTTCCATGTACCTGTCGGAACTGCCGGGCAAGCACCACGGTTGCCGCGCCGCGGCGATTGCCGGCCATAAGGAAATCGGGCGCCGCGCCCGTGAACTGGGGGCCGACACCGCCGTGGTGTTCGATGTGCACTGGCTGGTCAACAGCGGCTATCACGTCAACGGCGGCGAGCGATTCCAGGGCACCTACACCAGCAACGAGCTGCCGCACTTCATCAAGAACATGGAGTACGCCTACCCCGGCTGCCCGGAGCTGGGCGAGCTGATTGCCGCCGAAGCCAACCTGGCCGGGGTGCGCACCATGAACCACAACATCCCGAGCCTGGAGCTGGAATACGGCACCCTGGTGCCCATGCGCTACATGCACATGGATGTGCCCGATGAGCAGAAATTCAAGGTGATCTCCATCGCCGCCTGGTGTGCCTGGCATCGCCTGCAAGACAGCTTCGCCTTCGGGGCCGCCGTGCGCCGGGCCATCGAGAAGAGTGATCGCAAGGTGCTGGTGCTGGCCTCCGGCTCCTTGTCGCACCGCTTCTCCGACGACCGCGAAGCCGAAGCCAATATCCACAACTGGACCCGCGAGTTCGACAAGCAAGTGGATATGCACGTGGTGCAGATGTGGCGTGAAGGCCGCTTCAAGGAGTTCTGCGCGATGCTCCCGGACTACGCCGAACACTGCTTTGGCGAGGGCAAGATGCACGATACCGCGATGCTCCTGGGCTTGCTCGGCGGGCCTGAGTACAACCGCCCGGCAGAGATCATCACCGAGCCGTTCGGCAGCTCCGGCACTGGCCAGATCAACGCCATTTTCCCACTCTGAGTCCCCCCAGATGTGGGAGCTGTCTCGCCCGGCGAGACAGCTCCCACATTAAATCGCGAACAGAAGGAGGCTTTGCATGCCGCATTTCATCGCCGAATACACCGACAACCTCGACTCCCAGGCCGACCTGCCAGGGCTGTTTGCAAAGGTCCACCAGGTGCTGGGAGACAGTGGCGTGTTCCCCCTCGCCGGCATCCGCAGCCGCGCGGTGCGCCTGGACACCTGGCGCATGGCCGATGGCAAGCACGACTACGCCTTCGTCCACATGACCCTCAAGGTCGGCCACGGTCGCGACCTGCCGACCCGCCAGGCGGTGGCTGAAACCCTGTTCAGGGTGATCACCGAGCACTTTGCCGCCCTGCAGGCACAACGGCTACTGGCCCTGTCCTTCGAGATGATCGAGCTGCACCCGCAGTTGAACTTCAAACAGAACAACGTCCATGCATTTTTAAGTAACCAGGCGGGTTGACCCCCGCCTCCCCCCAACGGCCTCTCAGACAAAAAGTACAACATCATGAGCACAGCCAATACCGCACACAGCGTCACCCTTGCCGAGCATGATCGCACCCACAGCACCGTCACCTGGCGCCTGATGCCGTTGTTGCTGATCTGTTACCTGTTTGCCCACCTGGACCGGATCAACATCGGGTTCGCCAAGATGCAGATGAGCAGCGACCTGCACTTCAGCGACACGGTGTATGGCTTCGGCGCCGGCCTGTTCTTTATCGCCTACGCCCTGTTCGGCGTGCCCAGCAATATCGCCCTGGACCGGGTCGGGCCACGGCGCTGGATCGCCTGCCTGATGGTGGTGTGGGGCATCCTGTCCACCAGCATGTTGTGGATCGAAAGCGCCACCGGCTTCTACGTCCTGCGTTTTTTGCTGGGGGTGGCCGAGGCAGGTTTCTTCCCGGGGATCCTGGTGTTTCTCAACCGCTGGTACCCGGCGCGCCGCCGGGCGCAGATCACCGCCCTGTTCGCCATCGCCGTGCCCATGGCCGGGGTGATTGGCGGGCCGCTCTCGGGGGCGATCCTGGAGCACTTCCACGACTTTGGCGGCATGCGCGGCTGGCAGTGGATGTTCCTCATCGAAGGCGCCCCCGTGGTGCTGCTGGGCCTGGTAGTACTCAAGTACCTGCCGGACAGTTTTGAAACGGTGAAATGGCTGCAACCTGCGCAAAAGCAACAATTGCGCGAGCAACTGAACACCGAGGAAAAGCGCAAATCCATCACCTCCTTCGGCGGCATCCTGCGCGACCCGCAAGTGTGGCTGCTGGTAGCGATCTATTTTGCAGTGATGCTGGCGGTCAACACCCTGGCGTTCTGGATGCCCACCCTGATCCACGGCGCCGGCATCGGCCGCGACAGCCAGGTCGGCCTGCTGAGCGCCGTGCCCTACCTGGCCGGCTGCTTCTTCATGATCGGCTGCGGGCGCTCCTCGGACCGCCACCGCGAACGCCGCTGGCACCTGTGCGTGCCATTGCTGATGGCGGCGGCCGGGATCGCGGTAGCGGGCCTGGCACCGGGCAATTCGCTGGTGGTGATGGGCGGCCTGATCGTCGCCGGCATGGGCGCCAGCGCCGCGCTGCCGATGTTCTGGCAACTGCCGCCGGCCTTCCTGTCCAACTGCACCCAGGCGGCCGGGATCGCCATGATCAGCTCGTTTGGCAGCATCGCCTCGTTCCTCGCGCCCTACCTGATCGGCTGGATGCGCGACACCACCCAAAGCGCCAGCCTCGCCCTGTACGTACTGGCGCTGTTTATCGCCCTTGGCGGCCTGCTGGTGTTGCGCACCAACGCCGCCATCGTCAACCCTCAGTAAGAGACCCTTGTCATGCTCGATCCACAGCTCATCCTGCAAGCCGCTGCCCAACTGGACCATGCCGAACGCAGCCGCGAACAGGTACGCCAGTTTTCCCTCGATCATCCGGCGATCACGATCGAGGACGCCTACGCCATCCAGCGCGCCTGGGTCGCCCAGAAGATCAAGGGCGGGCGCAAGCTGGTCGGGCACAAGATCGGCCTGACCTCACGGGCGATGCAGGTATCGTCGAACATCAGCGAACCGGACTACGGTGCGCTGCTCGACGACATGCTGTTTGAGGAAGGCACCGACATCCCGTTCGAGCGCTTTATCGTGCCGCGGGTCGAGGTCGAACTGGCCTTTATTCTCGGCAAACCGCTCAAGGGCCCCAACTGCACGATTTTCGATGTGCTCGACGCCACCGAGTGGGTGATTCCGGCCCTGGAGATCATCGACGCGCGCATCCAGCAGGTCGACCCCCACACCAAGGCCACGCGCAAGGTGTTCGACACCATCTCCGACAACGCCGCCAATGCCGGCGTGGTCATGGGCGGCCGCGCGGTGCGGCCAACCGAAATCGACCTGCGCAAAGTGCCGGCGGTGCTGTACCGCAACGGCGTGATCGAAGAGTCCGGGGTTTCGGCCGCTGTGCTCAACCACCCGGCCAAAGGCGTGGCCTGGCTGGCCAACAAGCTGGCGCCCTACGACGTCACCTTGCTGCCAGGGCAGATCATCCTCGGCGGCTCGTTTACCCGGCCAGTGGCGGCCAGCCCGGGCGATACCTTCCATGTCGACTACGACATGCTCGGCTCGATTTCCTGCCGCTTCGTCTGACATCTGGAGGATTGATTCATGGACATGCCTGTCAACCGCTTCAAACAGCGGCTCACCCGCGGTGAAACGCAAATCGGCCTGTGGCTGGGCCTGGCGGATGCGTACAGCGCGGAGTTGGCGGCCAATGCCGGTTTCGATTGGCTGCTGATCGACGGCGAACACGCGCCCAACGACTTGCGCGGCATGCTCGGCCAATTGCAGGCCGTGGCGCCCTACCCCAGCGCGGCGGTGATTCGCCCGGTGATCGGTGATACCGCGCTGATCAAGCAGGTGTTGGATATCGGCGCGCAGACCCTGCTGGTGCCGATGGTCGAAAGCGCCGCCCAGGCCCGGGAGCTGGTGCGCGCCATGCGCTATCCGCCCCAGGGCATCCGTGGTGTGGGCAGCGCCCTGGCACGGGCTTCGCGCTGGAACAGCATCGACGGCTACCTGGACCAGGCCGATGCACAGATGTGCCTGCTGGTGCAGATCGAAAGCCTCGAAGGCCTGGCCAACCTTGACGCAATTGCCGCCGTCGAGGGGGTGGACGGGGTGTTTATCGGCCCGGCGGACTTGAGTGCCTCCATGGGCCACCGGGGCAATCCGGGGCACCCAGATGTGCAAGTGGCAATCGAAGATGCCATTGCGCGGATTCGCCAGGCGGGCAAGGCGGCGGGGATTCTCAGTGCCGATGAGAAACTGGCCCGGCGCTACATCGAGCTGGGCGCGGGGTTTGTCGCGGTGGGGGTGGATACCACGGTGCTGATGCGTGGGTTGCAGGGGTTGGTGGGCAAGTTCAAAGACAAACCCGCGCCAGCGAGCACTGGTGGCGTGTACTAAGCACCCTCCAACACCGCAGAACCCAATGTGGTGTTTCAACGCTTGATGCTTTTCAGCTCATCGAGCAACCCCAGCAAAGTCTGCAATTTCTGCGCCCCCAACTGTTCCTGCAAGCGCTGGTAGTTGGCCTCCATGCACTGGCTCATGGAGGCAAAACTCGCCCGGCCCTTGTCCGCCAGGGTCACCAGGACCCGCCGCTGATCCTGCTCGGCCTTGCGCCGATGGATCATCCCCGCCGCTTCCATGCGCACCAGCACGCCCGTCATGCTCGGCTTGAGGATGCAGGCCAGTTCCGCCAGTTGGTAAATCTCCAGTTCGTCGTGTTGATTGAGGATGCGGATCACCCGCCATTGTTGCTCGGTCAGGCCATGTTCGTTCAGCGAGGGGCGGAAAAAACTCATGGCCGCTTCGCGGGCCTGTAGCAAAGTGAGGGTCAAGGACTGCCGGGGTTTGAGCATAGAGTCAGGGTCACGTGATATTTAGTTAATGTTTTAACGAAACTCTAACATCCCCACTCCGCGCAAGCGCTATAACTTAGGGGTCGCGCACGTTCATGGCGCGCTGAATCAAAAGCCCCGGCACGCAGGATCAAGACATTGCTGGCGCCAGGGGCCCTAATGAAGACATCTGCTTTAGAGCCTTCCTTCACTTTTCAGGCGGCGCCATGATCAACATTGAAACCCCCACGTATTACACCGCGACCAAGAAGTACAACCTGAGTTTCCCCACCCTGGAACAGGACATCGAGGCCGACGTCGTGGTAATTGGCGGCGGTTTTTCCGGGATCAATACCGCCCTGGAACTGGCAGAAAAAGGCATCACCCATATCGTCGTGCTGGAGGCGCGCTACCTGGGCTTTGGCGGCACCGGGCGCAATGGCGGGCAGATCATGGCCGGCATCGGCCACGACCTGGAGAAGATCAAGCAAGACGTCGGCGAAGACGGCCTGCGCCAGGTGTTCGAGATCAGCGACCTGGGCGCCGACATCATCAAGGCGCGGATCGCCAAGTACAACATTGATGCCGACTTCTGCCACGGCTACGGCTATATGGGCTTTAACGCCCGCCAGGAAAAGACCCTGCGGGCCTGGGAAAAAGACTTCAAGTCGCTCAACAGCCAGCATGAAATCCGCTTTCTCGGCGGCTCCGACGTGAAGCAGATCATTGGCTCCGACGCCTACAGCAGCGCCCTGCTGCATATGGGCGGCGGGCATGTGCATTCACTGAACCTGCTGCTGGGCGAAGCCAGCGCCCTGGCCGGCCATGGCGTGCAGATCTTCGAGAACAGCCCGGCGCTGGAGGTCAGCTATGGCGAGCGCATCACCGTGCGCACCGGACGCGGCTCGGTCAGGGCCAGCAAGCTGCTGTGGGCGTGTGACAGCTTCCTCAACAAGCTGGAGCCGGAGCTGCATCGCTCGACCATCAACACCTACGCGTTCCAGATGATGACCGAGCCGTTGAGCGAAGAACTGATCCGGCGCATCAGCCCGATCCGTGGGGCCTACAGCGATATCCGCCCGGTGATCGACTACTACCGCGTGACCAACGAAAACCGCCTGCTGTTCGGCGCCGCCACGCCGCTGGTAGAGCACATTCCCGGCGACTTGAAAGCCTGGAACCGCAAGCTGATGCTGAAGATTTTCCCCTACCTCAAGGACGTGAAGATCGACCTGGCCTGGGGCGGCCCGATGGCCTGCAGCCCTAACCTGTTCCCCCAGGTCGGCACCCTGCCGGGGCGCAGCAATGCGTTTTTCGTCCAGGGTTACTCGGGCTTTGGCGTCACCCCCAGCCACATCATCTGCAAGGTCCTGGCCGAAGGCATGAGTGAAGGCTCGGCGCGCTATGACCTGGTCAGCTCGATCCACCGCCCGACGATTATCGGCAAGGACGCAATCCGCCCCCTGCTGCTGACCGCCGGCAAATCCTGGCACCAACTGTCCGGTTACTGGAATGGTCGCCGCTAACCCCGTTTTTATCCCTCTGGAGCAACTGCCATGACCTTCGTTACCCTCAAGAAAGATATCCAGCTGTCTGAACTCGATGCCTGGGGCACCGTTGCCGATCTGGGCGCCGAGATCCTCGCCGGCGAGCTCAAGTCCTTCGGCAAAATGACCTTCGGCGCGCCCACCGACAAGGTCAGCAGCGCTTACTTCGGCACCACCCGGGGCAAATTCCGCATGGTCTATCCGTTTCATGAACAAGCCACGGTGGTCACTGGCGAGGTGCGCCTGACCGACGAAAATACCGGCCAAACCACCCGCTACCAGGCCGGTGACAGCTGGTTCGTGACCCAGGGCACGCCGGTGCTGTGGGAAGTGCTGAGCGAGAGTTTCGTCAAACACTACTTGGCGGTCGCATAACTGCGTTGTTTTATGTGGGAGCGGGCTTGTGTGGGAGCGGGCTTGCCCGCTCCCACACAAGCCCGCTCCTACATTGGGTGTGTGCTGATTGATAAATCGCGGTCAGGCCATTCCTACCACCTGCTGCAACCGGCTACTGCGAAAGGCCTTGGGCGACAGCTCGAACTGCTTCTTGAACGAACGGCTGAAATGCGCCGAATCGGTAAAGCCCCACTTATAGGCAATCGAGGTAATCGATTCGCTGCGCAGGAACGGGTTGGTCAAGTCATCGGCGCTGCGTTTGAGCCGCGCACGCTGGATGTAGCGGCAGACGCTGTCGTCCTGCTCCTCGAACAACCGGTATAAATGGCGCACCGAGATGTTCAGGCGGCTGGCCAGGCCCACCGGGCTCAAGCCAGGCTGGCTCAGGGACTCTTCAATGACCTTCTGCACATAGCTGCGCAGGTTGTTGCCTTGCAACGCGGTGGTATCGTCGCGCCCATCATCGTCCTGCTCCAGGGCTGAGCCCAGCAGCGACACAAAGGCACACTGCAATGCCTCGACCTCATCCTCGGCGCCTTCGCCGCCCTTGCACAACTGGTCCATCAACACATGCAGCATGCGCCCACAGGCCTTGCTGGAGGAAATCTTGCCAAAGGTCTTCGATTGGCTGCCCATCTGCTTGCACACCTGGGCGCGCGGCAACGACAGCGAGAGATGTTCGATCAAGCCGAACGGGGTGATTTCAATGGAGCCCACCGAGTCCATCAGCAGCAGTTCGCCAGGGGCCAGTTGTACCCGCTGGCCGTTCTGCACGATCTGCGAATAGCCGCTGCGCTGGCTGACCAGAAAACAATCCTGGTCGTTATCGCGGTCGGGGTTGCTCGCCTGGCGCTTGATCAACCCGGCGTTGGTACGCAGGCTGGCCAAGGGCAACCCGCCATTTGAAAGCATGGAAAACTCGCCGATAAACAGCGAGCGGTTGAAGGCCAGTTCGGTGTCGAAGTGGCCGCACATCGCACGCAAATCGCGGTTCCAGGTGTCGAGCCCCTGTTGTGCACGCTGTTGGATACCCATGGGTGTCTCCACAATGGCTTATTGTTTTTGTCGGGCAATAGTTAACATGTTATCTATATGCGCGCAACCAGTACCTGTCCGCCATGGTGATTGCACGAATGATGCCAGTCAGAGCCCGCCCACTACGCGCTGCAAGCCGGCCAGCGCAGCCAGCAGCGCATCCCGCTGTTCACGGCTCAAGGCGATGTAGCGCCGAAAGGCCGGCAGGCGATTGACCACCTCGCTGCCGCCCATATGTTCCAGGCGGATGTGCCATTGCCGGGCGTGCAGCTCGATATGCAGGCGCTTGAAATCCAGGGGCATCAACGCCGCTTGCAAGGCGCTGTCCTGTTCCAGGCGCGCCTGCAGCAGCCCCAGCAATGCGCCCTCGCCCGAGCGTTGCCGGCAACGGATGCCGGTCCGGCGGATGGCCCCGCCATGGTGCAATGCAAAGCGCGCCGCGCCCTCTGTCGAGGCGGGCAGGCACAAACTGAACTCGGTCATGACCAGGTGCATCAGCAGCTGCGATTCGGTGCGCTCGCGGATCTCCAAGTGCAGGCTGTCGTCCTCCAGGTCTGCCCGCGCCAAGGTCGGCGACACCTGCTCGAAACGCGCCAGTCCCAGGTTGCGCTGCAATTGCCCCAGGGTGCGCCCCGGCTGATATCCCGCCGGTGCGCGTTGTGCGCTGAAGCCTTCAGACAGCTTTTGCCGCAGGGCCGCTATAGCCGTGGTGAGTGTGACCCGGTTCATTGGCAAACTCCTTGGCCAGCACGTCTTCTACCGACGCCGGCGTGAATGGATTGACCTTCTGTACCACCAGGGTCCAGAACAGCGCATACACCGCAGTACTGCCCAGCATCACGCCGAACGGGATGTAGATATCCGCCGGGTTCATCCCCGGTGGCGTGATAAACCACATGCCCAACAGGATGCCGACGCTGGACAGCAGCTGCGGCAGCGGGAACCACGGCGAGCGGTAGGCCCGTGGCAAATCGGGGCGGCGAATGCGCAGGATCACCACCGAGAGGGTGACCAGCAGGTAAGCGAAACTCCAGGCACACACCGCCGCCAGCACCAGGTGCATGATGGTGTCGGTGTTGCCGCCCAGGTACAGCGCGTGCAGGCAGGGAATCAGCATCGCCAGCAGGATACACAGCACCGGGGTCTTGAAGCGTGGGTGCAGGTAAGTGAAGACCTTGGGCAATGCACCGTCCACCGCCATGCCATACAGAATGCGTGGCACACCGGCCATCAGCGTGTTGATGGTGGCGGCGCCGGCAAACAGAAAGCCGATGCCCAGCCACAGCGGCCCGATCTGCCCCATCACCTGCTCGGCAAAGCGTGGAATGGCCATGGGTGTGTCCAGCAGATGCACGCCGCTGGCTGCGTCCAGCACCACGTTTTCCACCTGGCGCTTCATGGCCGCGCCGTAGATGAACATGCACGTCGCCACGCCCATCAGGCCGAGCATCATCGCCCGTGGCATGACCTTGGCCGACTGGCGCAAGTCCGGGGCCAGCGGGGTGACGAACTCGCAGCCGACAAACATAAACATCGCCATGCCCACCAGGGACAGCACCGTCACCAGGTCGCTGCCCACCAGGGATTCGCCAAACCAGCCGTCCAGTTGCACCGCCGGGGCGGCGATCAGGCCCAGCACGCCAAACACCATCAAGGTGGTCCACATACCGAAGGTGAGGATGATCTCGGCGCGGCCAAAGGCGCTGACGCCAAACACGTTGAGCACACCGAACACCAGCACAAAGCCCACCCCCAGCAACCAGGAGCCACCGGCGGATTCGGCCAGGGTATTGAGGTGTTCAAAGTTCACCAGGGCCATGACCCCGGCCAGGATGGTTTCGGCGGTGCCGGCAAACACATGCACGATCAAATAGGCCGACAAGGTGCCAGTGATCGCAAAAAAACGCCCCAGGCCGCAATTGATGTAGTCGTACACCGAGCCGGTGGTGGGCAGTATCGAGGCGGCCTCGGCGAAGGTCGTGGCCTGGGCCAGCATCATCACCACGGCGAGCAGCATGGCCAGCGCAAACGCGCTGCCGCCAATGCCAAAGCCCATGGTCGCGGTGAGAATCACCGGGCTGGCCATGATCAGGCCAATGGTGCTGGCCAACGCGGTGGGGAAACCCACCGTGCCCCGGTTCAGGTGCGCGGTAAGTCTGTCATTGCTCGACATGGTGCAGATCCTCGCAAGGGATTTTTTAGAAGTGTTTGCACTGTGCACCCGCCCAACCGGAGCGTCTTGCCCCTGGCTGCCGCCGGTTTTGTTGCTGCCTGCCAGGGCTTGCGGCTTGGCGGCCAGGGTCAATTGCCTGGCACGCAGGTGAAAGACTTGCGCCGCCGACGCTCGCCCTAATGCGCCCTCAACTTAACCCCTGGGGGACTATAACAATGGAGCACACACTCAAAACCCGCCACCTGCGCCCGGCTGCCGGCCTGGCTCTTGCATTGTGGCTTGGCCACCCTGCGGCCCAGGCAATCGAACTGTATACCGACGACGACACCACCATCACCGGCAACTTCCTGGCTGTATACGGCCTGTTCAATAGCCGCAAGAACTACGAGGGCAGCCCGGGCGGTTCGACCTGGCGCGAAGGCTTTATCAAGTATGGCTTGAGCATCGAGCAGACCCTGGGTAGCCCGGGCAGTGTGTATGGCACCGCCAACCTGGTGAGTTCCGGCACCTGGGGCGATGGCGATGCCTCCCACGTGACCGACGGCAGCGAGCGCACCACCACGTTCGACGAAGCCTTTGCCGGCTGGCGCTCGGGGGACCTTTTACCGGCGCTGGGCAAGGATGGCCTGGACCTGTCGTACGGGCGCCAGATCATCACCGTGGGCGACGGTTTTATCGTCAACGACGACGGCCCGAACCTGGGCAATGGCGTGGCCGACGGCGAGTTCGACCGTGGCGGCGCCTATTACATCGCCGCGCGGCATGCCTTCGACAAGGCGGCCGTGATGCGCCTGGGCGGCAAGGACGGCCTGCATGGCAGCCTGATGTGGATCGAATCCGACAACCGCGCCCAGGCCCTGACCGAAATGGCCATCGGCACCCTGGAATACAGCGCCGCGCCAGGCACCCTGGGCTTGACCTACCTGCACGGCATCGATGTGGATCAGCGCTTTGCCAACGACCTGCAAAAGCAACGCCGGGGCATGAACCTCTACAGCCTGCGCGGCAGCGGCAATGCCGGGATCGACAACGCGCACTTCTCGTTTGAATACGCCTGGCAGGACAAGGACCCCGGCCCGGAAAAAGCCTGGTACGCCGAGGCGGGCTATACCTTCGCCGACCAGCCCTGGTCGCCGGACCTGACCTACCGCTATGCACGCTACTCGAAAAACTGGGACGCCCTGTTCGCCGGCTTCAATCGAGGCTTTGGCACCTGGGTCCAGGGCGAAGTGGCGGGCAACTACGCCGGCCCCTACAACAGCAACACGGCGGTGCAGCATGTGGCGTTCAAACTCAAGCCACTGGACAACCTGACCCTCGGCGCGCTGTTCTTCGACTACCAGACCGTGAGCAAACGCAACATGCTCGACCTGGATGGCCGCGAGCTGGACCTGTATGCCGAATGGGCGGTGAATGAGCACCTGATCCTCACGCCATTGATTGGCCTGTACCGCCCCGACAAAGACCAGGAGACGGGCGGCAACCAGGTGGGTGGCAATGGCACCAATGTGTATAGCCAGTTGGTGGTGGCGGTGCCGTTCTAAGACGTGGCTGCCCGCTCCCACAGGGGCATGGCAGCCACAGACATACGCCCCGGCAGGCACAGTCAAGCGTTAGCCCGCAGCATTGGTTAGCCTCGGGTTTTCCTTTTTGATCAGGCACACCCCATGAGCGATATCGCGCTGCTACCCCAGGTCGAAGCCTTCCTGCGTCGAGACCACGGCCTGTTTATCGACGGTGGCTACATCCCCAGCCAGGCCAGCCAGACCCTGGAGGTGATCAACCCCGCCACCGGCCAGGTCATCGCCACGGTCGCCGACGCGCAAGCCAGTGATATCGAGCTGGCCGTGGCCTCCGCCAGGCTGGGCTTCAAACAGTGGTCGCGAACCGCCCCGGCGATCCGTGGTCAGGTGCTGCTCAAACTCGCCGACCTGCTGGAACGCCACCGCGAGGAACTGGCACAGATCGAAACTTGCCAGTCGGGCAAGCTCATCCAGATTTCCCGCGCCTTTGAAGTGGACCAGGCCGTGCATTTTTTGCGTTATTACGCGGGCTGGGCAACCAAGATCAGTGGCCAGACCCTCACCCCGTCGCTGCCCTCGTTTGCCGGCGAACGCTACACCGCCTTCACCCTGCGCGAACCGGTCGGCGTGGTGGTGGGCATCGTGCCGTGGAATTTCTCCACCATGATCGCCATCTGGAAACTCGCCTCGGCCCTGGTGACCGGGTGCAGCATCATCATCAAGCCCAGCGAATTCACGCCGCTGACCCTGCTGCGCATTGCCGAACTGGCGGTGCAAGCCGGCCTGCCTGCTGGCGTGCTGAACGTGCTGACCGGTGGCGGCCAGGTGGGCAAGGGGCTGATCGAACACCCCGGCACCGACAAGGTGTCCTTCACCGGCTCGGTGCCCACCGGCCTTGCAGTGGGCAGTGCGGCCATGGGCGCCGGCCTGACCCGCGCAACCCTGGAGCTGGGGGGCAAAAACGCGGCGGCGTTCCTGCGCGATGTGAAGCTGGAAACCGCCGTCAACGGCATGATCGAAGCGGGCTTCCTGCACTCGGGGCAGATCTGTGCGGCGGCCGAGCGTTTCTTCGTCCACCGCTCGCAGATCAACCCGGTCATGGAAGCCCTGGCCCAGCGCTTGAGCCGGCTGAACATCGGCTCGCCGCTGGATGAGCGCACCGAGTTCGGCCCGGTCACCCATCGCCAGCACCAGTTGAAGCTGGAAGGTTTTTTTGCCACCGCCCGCGCCGAACACAACACGATCATCCATGGCGGCCAGCCGATGGAGCGGCCCGGCTGCTATGTGCAACCCACGATCATTCTCGCCAACAGCATCAACGACACACTGCTCACCGAGGAAACCTTCGGCCCCATCGCCACCTTCCTGCCCTACGACGACGAGGACGAGTTGCTGGCGTTGATGAACCACACCCCTGGCGGCCTCAGCGCCAGCCTGTGGACCAACGACCTGGGCAAGGCGCTGCGCATGGTCCCGGCGATCAATGCCGGCACGGTGTGGGTGAATATGCACACCCTGCTCGACCCGGCCGTGCCATTCGGCGGCAACCAGTCCTCGGGCATTGGCCGGGAGTTTGGCAGCGCGTTTATCGAGGACTACACCGAGCTCAAGTCGGTGATGATGCGCTACTGATCACCCCGGGATCAGCGCCTCCGCCTCGATCTCGATCAACCACTCGGGCAGCGACAGGCCGCTGACAATGATCCACGACGACGGCGGCGGGTTTTCCGGGAAGCGCTCGCGCAACGCGGCGGCGATGGGTTCCTGCTGGTCGCGGGCGGACTCGACGATATACAGGCGCAGCATGATCACATGGGACAGCTCGCCTTCGGCTGCCGCCAGAACCTTGGCGATATTGTCCAGGGCAGTGGCGGTCTGCTCGGCGATGCCGGGGCCGACGGTGCGCTCGTCAGCGTCCACCCCCACCTGGCCGGACAGCAGGATACGCCGGCCCTCGCGCACTTCCATGGCCTGGCTGAAACCGTATTGCAGGGAGTTGAAGACTGTCGGGGGGTTGAGGGTTCTTCGTTGCATGACGACTCCTTGTTGTCTGTAGGAAACAAGGCTACCCCAAGCGTTCCTCCAGGCGATACCTCAAGAAGCGATGGTCCGCGCAAAACAGCCGCCGGTAGGTCAGCAGCACCGCCCCCACCGTGCCCAATGCCGACGATGCGGCAATCAGGAACATGATCACGATCTGATAACGCACCGCGTCCTGCGGGCTTTCGCCGGCCAGCACCTGGCCGGTCATCATGCCCGGCAGGCTGACGATGCCCACCACCGTCATCTGGTTGAGCGTCGGGATCATGCCGGCCCTCACCGCCTGGCGGATCGCGCCCTGGGCGGCTTCCCAGCGTGAGCCGCCCAGGGCCAGGATCATCTCGAGGCTGTTGCGCCCGGTGGTCAGTTCCTGGGTCATGCGCTCGATGCCCAGGGACACACCGGTCAGGGTGTTGCCAAGGATCATCCCGAGGATGGGGATGGCATACTGCGGCTCGTACCAGGGGTGGATGCGAATAATCGCAAACAACCCCAATGCCGTGACCAGCCAGGAACTGCCCCACACCGACACGATGCTATCGACCCTCTGGCCCTTGTAGGTGCGCTTGCCCCGGCCGGCCGCCGACAGGCCGGCGATCAGCGTCATCAGGCACATCAGCGGCAGCACCACGTACCAGTAGGCAAACGCGAAGACCCAGCCCAGCAGATAACCAATCGCCAACAATTGCACCACCGTGCGGATGGCGGCCCAGATCAGCTCGCGCCCCAGGCCCAGCCTTAACAGCAGGGACAACGCACCATTGATCAGGATCAGTGAGGCGGAGATTGCCAGGTCGGTGGCGCTGAGATTCTGGTAATTCATGCCTGGCCCACCGCGCTCAAGACCCCGGCGTCCATGTGCAACTGCCGCGTGCTCATCCGCCGGGCCTGTTCATGATCATGTGACACCCAGATATAGGCATGGGCGCTACTGCTGTCAAACCAGGCGCGGATCAAGGCTTCGACTTCACTGGACGATGCGGGATCGAGGGCTGCAGTCGGTTCGTCCAGCAGCAACACATCCGGGTCTGACTGCAGCGTGCGAATCAGCGCCAGCACCTGGGCTTCGCCGCCCGACAAATCCCCGGCGTTTTTCGACAGGAAGTCCGGCGCCTTTCTGCCATGGGCCAGCAATGCGCAGACCTTCTGCCGATCAAACGTCAAGTGGCGCCAGGTGGCGAGCGAGTAAGGAAAGCGCAGATTGTCCTCCACCGTGCCCTCGAGCAGCGCAGGCCGTTGGGAGAGGTAGCAGACGCGGCTGCGATAGGTCGGAATCCGCGCATGAGCGATGGCCTGGTTGTGCCACAGGACCTGCCCCGACGTGGGCGCATCCAGCAGGGCAAGGACCCTGAGCAGGACACTTTTACCCGAGCCGGAGGCGCCGGTGATTGCGACGCGGTCGCCAGGGTACAGCTGGAAATCGGTCGGTTGCAGCAACGCCGCCTGGTGACGCTCGTCCAGTCGCAGCAGGGCCTTGGCCTCGATCAGGGGGGATTGGCGGTCGGCCATGGACTCATCACTCGGTTGAACAACTGGCAATCAAATACCCCACTGCCTCATTCGCGCAAAGGGCTGCACCCAAGACATGATGGCATACTCCACCAGTACGATTCCCAACCTTAAAGCGGATAAGGTTTGTGCAAAAAGATCGCTTCGCGCTTTCACATCCCTTTCACAGTCGGGGGCCTAGGGTGATCCCAGCTCCTAGTGAAACCCTTTAAGCCCGCACTCCCCATCGCGGGCTTTTCTTTGTCTGGGATTTGCCCCCCACCTCCAAAGCCCCCCCTTCGCACAGCCGCGACAGACCTTCTTCAAAAAAGTTCCTGATTTCAGTGCCCAACTGAACAAATACCCCGCCAAATCACCTTTTCTACCCTGACACATACCAGCATTCGCTAGTAGAATCTCGAGCGATGTCATTTTGACACCCTGTTCAAATGAACACAGGAAAATACCTATAACATGGAGCCGCGAATGCACGTCCGCTACAGAGAGTTCTTTTCCAACACCCGGGCGGGGTTGGCCCTTGGGGTGATTGCCATGCTCATTCTTGCAGGAGCGATTCTAACGCTCAGGAACCTCGAGCCCCTGACCAACTCCTTTACCTACACCGAGGATGGCGTTTGGTTGGGACATGCCATGAGTAAAGGCTGGTGGTATGCCATAGTTAACGCTAAACCAGACTACTTCGTGTGGGGAAACCTACTATTCATTTATTTGGCGACATTAACATCTGATATTTTCTGTGGCGACAAACTAGTTTGTTACCCTGAAGCACTTTCTTTTTGGTCGTATTTTTTTTACTCGTCAGTAAGTGTCCTCTGCTATTACGTCACCAAGGGTCTAATTCCAGAAGTCATTCGATGGATTGTTTTTCTAGCCACTCTGCTGATTCCCCTGGGGGATTCTTCGGGCGAGATATTCGGAAAAATATCCAATATCGGCTACTACTTCGTCTTCATTACCACCTTGTTGATATTCATAAAAAGCAGGAAGGCCGCTGCAACTCCACTCATCGATACGATATTGCTACTATGTGCCGCTACAAATCCAGTGTGTTTGATACTGACTCTCGCGCTCTCCACTTTCACTTTGCTTGATCGCGACTTCAAAAAATTCGTTAAAAAATACGGAGCTGTCTTATTTGGCTGCCTCGTCATTGGCGCACTGATTTTTTTCAGGATAACGGCCTCCCCAGCCAAAGGTGTGATTGGTAGCTTTAGACTCGAAAGCCTAATCGAAGTGAGCCTCGCGAGAGCCTTCATTTACCCGCTGGCCTTTCCTTTTTACAACCAACTCTCCGACACAATTGTTGTAACGCTCTCCCTGGCGCTTATCACCTTGCTCGGGGTACTACTGGCAAAGGAAAAATCGAGAGAAGTCAAAACACTTATATCAATGTGCGCAATAGCTTATTTCATATACGCATTCTTTACAGTATATATGCGCAAAAGTCTGACAGAGGTTCTAGGTGGGTACACCGGTACATTTCCCGACCGGTATTTTATGGGGCTGAACATTATTGTTATCTTCTCGCTCCTGGTGCTCGCTGGTTCAGCTTTGCGCGCAAGCAGGACGGCTCGCATTGCAGGCACAGTAACGCTGGTCTCTTTCACTGCGCTGTATACAGCCAATGTCGCTTGGTTGTTTGAGGGTGAAGCCGCAAGGATGCAATTCGCTGGAACTGTAACCTTCCAAGATCAACTCTGCTCGGCCTCACGACAGCCAGCAGATACTGAGGGTAACGTCTCTGTTTCGTTATACCCGGCAGGCTGGTTCGCGACACTCCCTAAAGACAAGGTATCCGCAGCAATCAACAAGATTGAATGCGCAAAGGAAGACCTGTCATTTTATGTCACCGACTCTAATTGGATAAAAGGCATTGCAAGAAAGTGGCCAGGATTTTACCTGCACAATACTCCTGAGAATTTAGCGGCATTCAAGATCGGAAACACTGTTCAGTTCCCAGACAAGACAACACGAAAAATCGTCGATATTTCGACCAGCAATGAAACAATAAATGTATTTGTGGAGGGCGACATACTGATAGCAAGAAAAGTTGGTTTCCCATTTAAATTCGTTGTGATAGAACAGATATAAAACCAAGCAAAAAGCCCCAGCCATCACGACTGGGGTTTTCTTTTGGCTTAGCGCCAACTCAGCATGACCATCGCAAGACTTTAGGCCACCTCAAAACTTAACCACATACGTCGTAATCAAGCGCGTTTCCGTATAGTCCGGCCCCGCCGCGCGACCATTGCCGTAGCGGGTCTTGACGTCGTAACGCCGCCACTCCAGCCCCAGGTTCTTGAACGTCCCGTCCTGCACCACATAGCCAAGGCCCAGCCAGCGTTCGCTTTCAACGTTCTGGTCCAGGGCGTTGTTGCCGCGGTCTATGCCTGTTCCGCGAAAATAGCGGGTCTTGAACTTCAACCCGGGGATGCCCATCGCCGCGAAGTTGTAGTCATAACTCACCGACCAGGAGCTTTCATTGGGCTTTACGTAGGACACCACGGACCAGTTCACCAGGTACGGCTGGGGCGCGTAACCGTTGAGGGTGGGGAAGCCACTTTCACCGAGCATGCGCTGGTAGGCGACGCCAAAGGTATGGCCGCCTTTTTTCAAAGCGCTCATCAGGCCATAGGAGCGGTTATCGATCTTGCCGTACAGCGCCTTGCCATCTTCCTGGTTATCGAAGTATCGCAGGTCGCTTTTCAACGCATAGCCGCCCCCCAGGTCAAGGTCATGGCTCAGGCCGAAGTATTGCTGCTGGTAGATATCTTCCAACTGGCCGTAGAAATACGTCGCGGCCAACTGTGGAGTCAGTGCATACGTGGCACCGGCAAAGTTCAGGCCGTCGCTGCGGCGTTTTATATCCGGGCCGTTAAACAGGTACATCTTTTCACGGTCGGAAGACTCCCGCGAACTGATCTGGTTGAAGCGCCCGGCGGTCAATGTCCACTTGTCGATGTCCTTGGACTCGATACTGACTCCATTAAACGTGGTCACCAGTTGCCGAGTATCGTCGTAATACGCCACCGGCAAGGTCGGGCGGTGTTCGCCGAGCTTAAGTTCGGTTTTCGAGTAGCGGACTTTCGCCGCGAATGCTGCGCGGCCATAGTCCTGCACCGGTTCGCCACGGCTGTCGTCGTAGGGGATCACCGAGTCCGGCCCGCGCCCGCCGCCGCCGTCCAGGCGGTATGCGTACTGCCCGTAGAGATCGAGGGCAAACTGCACGGGGCCTTCGGTGTAACCGGACGCGGCCTTGAAGTCGAACCCCTGGGACCAACTGCCGACCCTGGACTTGGGGGCATCGGTCTGGTGAAAGTCCCGGTCCAGGTAAAAGTTACGCAGGCCCAGGCTGATTTGACGGTCGTTGATAAAGTCTGCCTGGGCAAACAGCGGCGTAAAGCAGCCCAGCAGGCCGACGAACACGCAGTCGCGGGCCATTCTATTTTCAAGAGGCATCGGTGGTTCCTTTCTATGCGCGCAAAACATTTGAGTGGGGCAGATCACTAAGGGGCAGTTAATCCGCAGTCTTGTTTTTATAACCACTGGCTGCAAAAAGACGCATGCGTGCGGGGCACGCTTATTGTTGTTTTAAAGAACCCTGGCAACACTCAGGAAGCGGCCTTCGATGCGTCCCCCAGGCGATGATAGGCACGGTTGAAATACACCAGGCCTTCCTGGCTTTCGCCATTGCGGATACCCAGCACCTCACAGTAGAAAATCGTATGGGAACCCACCTCGTGGGCCTGGGCGATCCGGCAGTCGAAACTCACCAGCGCTTCCTGCAGAATCGGCGCGCCACTTTCCAGGGTCAGCCACTGGGCACAGGCAAAACGCTGCTCGGTATTCATCTCGCGGCTGGCGAACACCCCGGAAATTGCCTGGTGATCGGCCGTCAGCACGTTGACGCTCAACACGCCGTTGCTCTTGAAGTTGATATTGGATGTCGACGCCCGGTTCATGCACACCAGCAGGGTCGGCGGCTGGTCCGTGACGCTGCACACCGCAGACGCCGTAAAGCCGAAGCGCCCGGCCGCGCCATCGGTGGTGATCACCGAGACGGCGCCGCCGAGCAGTGCCATTGCGTTGCGAAAACCTGTTGTATCTACCATGGTCTTGCCCTCCGCCAATTCAGATGTCCAGCACCAGTTTTTTCGATTTGGCCCGCGAGCAACACACCAGGATCTGGTCGTTGGCGGCCTTTTCGTCGTCGGTGAGGTAGACATCCCGATGGTCGGGCTCACCTTCCAGCACATCGCACAGGCACGTCCCGCACACCCCCTGCTCGCAGGAGATTTCGATCTTGATGCCGACACTGGCCAGGGCATCGAGGATGCTCTGGCCTTCCAGGACCTGCACCTGCTTGCCGCTGCGCGCGGCGACCACTTCAAAGCCCTGGCCGCTGCTATCGACCTCGACCTGGAAGTACTCACGATGGATATGATCCTGGGCATGCCCGGCCTTGACCGCCTCACTGATCACCCAATCCATGAAGCCGGCCGGCCCGCACACGTAGACATGCACTCCCGCACCGGGCACCCCGAGCACCACGGGCAGATCAAGGCGCTGCCCCGGGTCTTCGTCATCGAAATGGGTGTGGACCCGCGAGGCAAATGCCGCGTGCTGCAGCTCGTCGATAAAGCCGCAGAGGCTGCGCGAACGCGCGCAATAGTGCAGCTGGAACGCCTGCCCCCGGGCCTGCAAGGCATACGCCATGGCCACCATGGGCGTGATGCCGATGCCGCCGCCGATCAGGATCGAGTGTTGCGCATCGGCCGCCAGGGGAAACAGGTTGCGCGGCGCGCTGATCTGTACCACCTGGCCTTCCAGCAATTGCTCATGCACCGCCACGGAGCCGCCGCGCGAGCCCGGATCTTTCAAGACGCCCAGGCGGTAGACCTGGGGGTTGGCCGGGTCGCCACACAGCGAGTACTGGCGGATCAGGCCCGGTTGCAGGTGAATATCCACATGGGCCCCGGCCTCGAAGGCCGGCAAGGCCTGGCCATCGGGGTCGGCCAGGTCGAGGACCACCACCCCCTGGCCCTGTTCCTGGCGCTTTTGCACCACCACTTTCAATAATGTTTGCACGCTCATATCGGCTCGTTCCGCTGGTTATTATTGGCCAAGGCCGATCACGGTCGGCCCGTTGTCGCGTCAGCGCATAAACAGCCCGCCGTTGACGTCCCAGGTCGCCCCCGTGACGAAATAGGCATCCTGCTCCGCCAGTTGCACCACCAGGCGGCCGATGTAATCGGCGCTGCCCAGGCGCTTGACCGGGATCGCTGCGAGCAATTGCTCCATGCGCTCGGGCGCGACCACCGCATGCACCGCTGGCGAGTCGATCGGCCCCGGGGCGATGGCATTGACCGTCACCCCACGCGCCGCCAGCTCCTTGGCAAAGATCTTGGTCAGGGTGATGATCGCGCCCTTGGAGGCCGCGTAATGCCCACCGGTCGCGGTCCCGCCGTTCTGCCCGGCCAGGGACGCCATATTGATAATCCGCCCATAACCCTGGCCGGCCAGATACGCCCCCAGCACCTGGCATCCGAGAAAGGTGCCGCGCTGATTGATGTTGGTGACCCGCTCGAACTCCTCGGGGCTGATCTGCATCAACGGCGTGGCCAGGGTCATGGCCGCATTGTTGACCAACACATGCAGGGCGCCGAAACGCTGGACAGTCGCCGCCAGCGCCTGCTCGAAGTCGGCCTTGCAGCCCACGTCCAGACGCAGCGCCAGCACGCGCTCGCCGCTCGGGTCCAGGCGCCGGGCCGAGGCGTTTGCCGCCGCCTGGGACAGGTCGCTGAGCACCACCGCGTACCCCGCCGCGTACAACTGGGCGGCGATGGCATACCCCAGGCCCTGGGCGGCGCCGGTCACTAAGGCTATCTGTGTCATGCCGGCGCCCTCACAGGATGTAACCGATACCGGCGAGGGTGTCGGTGGAGTTGATCAGGTGGATCAGCTTGCGCTGGATCTTGAAGCTGTCGCCGTCCCGCAGCAGCTCGAACGTGATATCGGCGGTGTAGTGCTTGAGCACATCCTTGCGGCATTCGCGCAGGTTCTGCGCACAGCGCACAGTGACGGTGGCGCCGTCATCGGCCAGCAGGCGAAACCGCGACAGCGTGCGCACGGTACGCGCCCGTGGCGTGGTGGAAATCGACTCGCCACTGGTCAGGCGCGTGACCCGCAACTGGCGCATGTGATGGTCGTCATACGCATAGTTGAGGGTGTTTTCAAAGTCGGTTTCCAGGGGGTCGATGGGGATGATGTAGGTGGCATCCTCGGTCCACAGCGCCAGCCATGCCTGGAACTCACCGTGATCGAGCATGTCCGCTTCTTGCCAGATAAAGGCACTGGCCTGGTTGAGCAGTTGTAGGTTGATCATCACTGGGTCTCCTGGGCCGACATCATTTTTTTCCACTGCTGATAGCCGGCGCGCATGCCGGTTTCGGCGCTGACATCACTGACCAGGCCATCGGCGCTGGCCTGCTCGCCAGCCAGGCCGCGATTGAGCATGACCCACAGGTCGGTGCCCGCGCTGGCGCCCTTCTGCACCCGCTCCCACGCCTCGGAATCGTCGGGCGTGCCAAACCCCATCGGGCCCTGGAAGTGCTCATGCAGGCGCAAGCGGTAACGGTTGGCCACCGCCGGGCCGCCGTCCATGGTGATCACCGCGTGGTGGATCTCGGTCTCGTCCACGGCAATCGGTTGCAGCACCCGGAAGAACGCCATCGAGCACGCAATATTGGGGAACAGATTGAGGTTGAACCCCGAACCGCCCACGGCGCGGACGATGCGGCGCACCGCCTGCTCGTCATGCCCTTCTTCGCGCAGTTGCCCGGCCAGTTCCTCAAACCGCGCCGGGATCGGCAACTCAAGGTTGGCTTCCAGGTCGATCAGGTCCGGGATCATCACCATCACGCTATGGCCGTTGCCCAGGTCTTCGACGTAGCCGCTGCCGCCGACGAAATTGAGCATCTCTTCGGTCTGCTTATCCACCGACGACAGGAACGACTTGTGCACCAGCGGGAAGTGGTAGGCGTCGGTGGTGTTTTCCAGCTGGATTTTCCAGTTGCCGGGGAAGCGAAAGCGGTGTTCGCCAGCAACCTTGATCGGGTAGCCACCGCCCTGTTTCATAAACAGGTCCATCCATTTCCTGGCCGCGCCGAGGAAGTCCTCCAGCGGTTCGATGGCATCGTTGAAGGTGGCGAAAATCATCCCGGCGTATTGTTCGACCCGCAGGCTCACCAGCGGGTGCTCGCCCTTGTCCAGTCTGTCGGCGTAGCTCTCCGGGTGCGGCACGCCGCGCAGCGAACCGTCGAGGGCGTAGCTCCAGCCGTGGTAGGGGCAGACGAAGCTGTTGGTCTTGCCCTTCTTGTGCTCGCACACCGTGGCGGCGCGGTGGCGGCAGCGGTTGAGCAGCACATGGATCGCCTGCTTGCGGTCACGCACCACAATCACCGGCTGCTTGCCGACATAGGTGGTCTTGTAGCTGCCGGCGTCGGGAATTTCGCTGACGTGGCCGACCCAGATCCAGGTCTTGTAGAAAATCTTCTCCAGCTCCTGGTCGAAGACTTGGGCGTCGGTGTACAGCGAGGTGTGCACACGGTCCGACAGGACGCGCTCGGACGGGCAACTGTCAAGGTTTACGGCTTGAATCAGGTTATTCACGATGTCTCCTCGTCGACCCGCCGGGCCGACTCACTTGAATGCGGGTTTCACTCACCCGGCTTATGGGGCACCGGCAACCGGGCGCTGTGGTTCCACAGGCTCACGGGGCGGCTGAACAGGTTCTCGGTCTGGAAATGGGCGATCCGCCAGTGGCCGTCTTCACACTCGAAGGTCACGCTCAGGCGCGCACTGTTCAGATGGGACGCACCACTGGCAAAGGTCGAGGTCTGCAACATCACCCAGGCACCGCTGGCCCGCTGGCCCCGAACGTCAATCTGTTCGCTGGTCAGGAAGTGCACGTTGAGGGCAAAGTGCGCGGGCTCGACCATGTAGGTGGCAAACATCCCGCGAATGGCGGCACGCCCGTGGTAGCCGCCAAAGGCTTCCTGGTACGTGCTGCCCTTGCCTTCCCAGATCGCCTTGGGGGTGAACAGGTCGGCCAGTTCATCCAGCGGCGAGTGGGCGCCCAGGTCGTCGCACAGCTGCATGTAGCGGTTCATGCAGGCCCGTACGGCGTTGGCGCTTTCCAGGGTTTCCAGGCGTTGCGCCAGGGCTTGGAGCTGTTCGTTCATGGCCGGGCCTCAGCGCTGGATAATCAGTTCGCGGCCGGTGCGGGCCTCGACCTTGCAGTACTTCCACAGCTTGTAGGTGCCGTCACCCACCGGGGTGCTGCGAAACAGGTTGCAGGCCGCATGCACGCTGGCAATGTCCGGCACGTCCGCCAGCAGGTAGGTGGTCCAGGGGTAGCCGGTGGACGGGCCGACCATGCTCTGGTCATCGTCCATGTTGCCGAACACCGTGACGCCCGGCAGGTCATGGATGCCATTCCACATCTGGCTGAACGCAGCCCACACCTGCAATTGCTCGTCCCGTGGGGCGTCGAAGAAGTTCTGGTTGATGCCCATGCAAAACAGCACGCGCAAGGCTTTGGTATCGCTCATTGCAGTCACCTTTTTTCTTGAAAATCGAACGTCACAGATAGCCGGGCAACGGCTTGTTGCCGAAGAAAATCGCCCCGGCGCTTTGGTAAGTCATGTCGCCCATAAAGGCGTGCTGGGTGATGACCTGGGCATCGTTGACAAAGCGCGACAGCGGGCTGCTGCGGTACACCCCGCTCATCCCCGAGAGCATCTGCGCGGTGCGCGCAACATCGGCGGCCACGCGGGTAGCATGGGTCGACGACAGGCGCAGCAGGTTGGTTTGCGCCACCGACACCGGGTCGCCGGCGAGGATGCTGCTCCAGGCGTCGTCGATGGCCTGGTAGAACCAGGCCCGGGCCGAGAGCAAGGCCGCCTCGGCCTTGGCCACTTCCACCTGGGCCAGGGGCCGGTCGGACAAGGACGGCGCGCCGGTCACCGAAATGCGCCCGTTGGCCATGCCACTGAGTTCATCCAGCGCAGCCCGCGCCACGCCCAGCCCGACCACCGACAACACCTGGGTGGCGAACGACAGCGACGGGTAGCGAAACAGCGGTTCGGTCAGGCTCGACGGCCCGCCGCGCACAAAAGTCCACTCCTCGGGCACCACCACGCCCTCGACCACCAGGTCGTGGCTGCCGGTGCCGATCAAGCCGGTCACGTCCCAGGTCTGCTCGATGCGCACCTTGTCCCGGGGCATCACGGCCATGCGTGGCAGGCCGAGCATGTCGCCGTTTTTCGGGGCGATGCCAACACCGATCAACGAGGCGCCCATGCAGCCGCTGGAGAACTTCCAGCGCCCGTTGACCTCCAGGCCGCCGTCGACAAACGCGGCCGGTTGCGGCGGGAAGATGCCCCCGGCGAACACCACGTCCGGGCCGCTGGCGTAGACCTGCTCGATACTCGCCAGGGGCAACGCCGAGAGGTACACCAGGCTCATGCCAAAACTCGCCACCCAACCGGCGGAGCCGTCGGCGTGGGCAATGTCTTCGACCATCTGGCAGAACTGCGCCGGCGAACACTCGTAACCGCCAAAACGCTTGGGCACCAGGGCGCGGTACACCCCCAGCTCGCGAAAGCGCTGGATGATGTCGGGGCTGATGTGTTTTTGCTGGTCGAACTCACCGCTGCGCGCGCGCCGACGGATGTCGTCCAGCAGTTGCTGGAAGTCTTCACCGTCGATAATCGACAGGTCGGACCTCGGGCTTTGTGCACGGAGTGCAGTCATGGAATACCTCCAAAAATAATCAGGCTGATTGTTGTTCTAGGCGTTGCGAAATCATCAGGGCCACGGCGCACAACAAGGCGTCCTGGCCTTTGCCGGCGATCAGTTGCAGGCCTACCGGCAGGCCACTCGGCCCTTGCAGCGGCAGGCTCAGGGCCGGGTGGCCGGAGAGGTTGAAGGGGCGCACCAGGCGAGTCATGCCGATGGCGGCGCGGGTGTCCGCGGCCTGCGCCACTGCCAGGGGGTAATCGGGCATCGTCGGCAAGGCCAGGATCGGGTGTTGCGCCAGGGCCGCATCCACCTCGCGGGTGAAGGCCTCGCGCACCTGTTCGGCCTGCTGCAGTTCGTCGTCGCCGGTCAAGCCCGCAGCTTGCAAACGCGCGGCGATATCCGCGCCCAGCAGGCCGCCGGGCAGCAGGTGGCCGCAGGCGTTCCAGGTCTCACGGTTGATTACCGCCAGGCCGGCGTCGTAGGCCGCCTGCATGCCGGGCAGCGGCGTGGGGTGCAGGGCAAAACCGCTGCGGGCCAATGCTTGGTCGAGGGTTTGCAGGATCTGCGGATGCGCCGCGACCGGCACTACGCCAATGCTGAGGTCGGCTGGACAGGCCTGGGCAACGAACCCCGGGTCGATGACCTGCATGGCCGCAATCAACAGCGCCATGCTGGCGGCAAACGGGCCAACGCAATCGAGGCTGGAAACCCTGGGCATCACCCCCGCACGGCTGATCCGGCCAAAGCTCGGCTTGAGGCCAAACACCCCGCAACAGGCGGCCGGCACCCGCACCGAGCCACCGGTATCGGTCCCCAGGGCGAAGTCCACCAGCCCCGCCGCGACCGCCGCCGCCGAGCCGCTGGAGGAACCGCCAGGGATGTAGCCGGGGTACAGCGGGTTGTCGGCGGTGCCGCTCCAGTGATTGATCCCGGTGGTGCCAAAGGCCAGCTCATGCAGACTGGTCTTGCCCAGGATCTGGCAATTGCCCTTGAGCAGGGCCTTGACCACCTCGGCATGCTCCGATGCCGCCGCTGCGCGCTCCAGGGCTCGGCTGCCGGCACGGGTTGCATAACCTGCGATGTCGATCGTGTCCTTGACCATCACCGACAGACCATTACCTCCCAAAGCCAAATGCTCGACGACGATGGTCATGTCACCTCCCGCTCAATGTTGCGACGCCTGTACGTCGCCTGTCAGTGGACTGGGCAGGTAAAACCCTGCCCAACGCTTAAATCTAAAATCATAATATTTACGTGAAATGTCAATTGATTTGTCTATTTAAAATTATGGGTATTTTCGGTGCACATTTTTCAGCGAACGCACCGGAGCCGTGCATTTCGGTAACACTCTGAAAATTGTTCAATTCAACATGAAATAAATAATAAATTCTTATATTTCATATAGATAAATAAAAAACAAACCACCCTTCACACGATCCTTCTGTTTACCTGGAGCGCAAAACATCTCAAAAAATACGTAGAAACGAAAAGTTACCGATTGTTTTATCGTGAAAAAAAACCATCAAAAACAGCTAATTTATTGCGTATTTTTTGATAAAAAAATCCACCGAAAATAGCGATAAAACCGCGAGCTAGCGCCCTCGCATAACGCTCGCTTGCCTCGCCTTCAAGGGGCAAACACACCGGCCGCTGCCCGGGATAAATCCCGCTTCACACAACCACCGCAGATTTTTCTGGCATGCAACCTGCTATCGCCCTACTCGCCCATCAATAGCGGCTCACGCCGTTGCGGCAACCGCCAAGGGTTCGCCTCCATCGCGCACCGCGACCGCTGTTCAAGCGGCGACGGGCCGAGGGACGGGCGCTTGCTTAGCCTTGCAATGCTTCGGAGAACTCCATGCTCTTGAAAAAAGCTGTGTCCACCTTGCTACTGAGTGCGGCCTGCGTATCCCTGGCCCAGGCGCAAGTCACGGTCGGTGTGATCACCTCGGCCGCAGGCCCTTTGGCCATGATCGGCGTGCCGCAGAAAAACACCGTGGCGCTGCTGCCGACCCAGGTCGGCGACCAGGCCATCCGCTACATCGCGCTGGACGACGGCAGCGACCCGACGGCCACGGTCAAGGCGTTGAAGAAGCTGATCAGCGAAGACAACGTGGATGCGATCATCGGCCCAAGCGGCTCGCCCAACGCCATCGGGGTGATCTCGTTTGTCGCCGAGGCCCAGGTGCCGCTGTTGTCGCCCGTGGGCACCGCGGCGGTGATCCTGCCGATGACGGCCGAGAAGAAATGGGTGTTCAAGACCACGCAAAATGACGAGTTGATCGCCAAGGCGCTGTTCGAGCACATGGCCCGGCACCAGGTGAAAACCCTGGGCCTGATCGGCACCGCCGACCCGTATGGCGAGAACTGGGCCAAGGTCGCCACAGCCCTGGCGAGCGAGCATGGGATCAGGATCGTCGCCAACGAACGTTTCCAGCGCCAGGACACCTCCATCACCGGGCAAAGCCTCAAAGTGCTCGCCGCCCGCCCCGACGCGGTGCTGGTCGCGGCCCCCGGTAGCCCGGCGGTGATGCCCCAGGCCACGCTGTTCGACCAGGGCTACCGTGGCCAGGTCTACCAGACCCATGGGGCGGCGCTACCGGACTTCCTCAAGCTCGGTGGCAAGAAGGTCGAAGGGACGATCCTTGCCGCCAGCCTGATGCTGGTCCTCGATGAGATGCCCGACAGCAACCCCTCGAAGAAAATCGCCGCCGACTACACCGCCGCCTATCAGAAGCTCTATGGCAGCAAGCCCGCCACCTTCGGCGCCAACACCTTCGATGCCGGCCTGCTGCTGCAAGCCGCCATCCCCCTGGCCGCCGCCAAAGCCGCGCCGGGCACCGTGGAGTTTCGCCGGGCACTGCGTGACGCCCTGGAAAGCACCCACGAGCTGGCCGGCACCCAAGGTGTCTACAGCATGACTCCGGCTGACCACAGCGGGTTCGATGAACGCGGCCGGGAGCTGATCCAGGTGAAAAATGGCACCTGGACCCTGCTCAAAGACTGAGACCGCGCGCCCCTGCCCGCTCGGCCAGCCGTGTCCGACGGGCGGCGCAAGCCTGATGACCCCGTGCAAAGAGTTGCCCTATGAATGCCCAGATAGCCTTGCTGCTTGGCCAGGACGGCATCACCAATGGCGCCATTTATGCGTTGTTGGCCTTGTCGATTCTCCTGGTGTTTACCGTGACCCGGATCCTGTTGATCCCCCAGGGTGAGTTCGTCACCTATGGCGCCCTGACCATGGCCAGCCTGCAGGCCGGCCACCCGACCGCACTGGTCTGGCTGCTGCTGGCCCTGACCCTGCTCGATGGCGCCCTCGACCTGCTCGCCTCGCTGCGCCGCCCCCACGCCTGGCGCCTACCGCGCAAGAGCCTGGTGAAGATCGCCTACGCCATGGCCATGGTGGGCCTGGTCAACACCCTGCCACTGGCGCAACTGCCCATGGCGCTGCAGGCCCTGTTGACCCTGGCGCTGGTGGTGCCCCTGGGGCCGCTGATCTATCGGCTGGCCTTCCAACCCATCGCCTCGGCCAGCTCCCTGGTGCTGCTGATCGTCTCGATTGCAGTGCATGTGAGCCTGGTGGGCATGGGCCTGTTGTTGTTCGGCCCGGAAGGCGCGCGCACCCGGCCTTTCTCCGAACAAGGCCTGGAACTGGGCCCGGTGGCGCTCAACAGCCAGACGCTGTGGATCATCGCCGCGTCCCTGGGCTTGATCATCGGCCTGTTTGTGTTCTTTGAACGCACCCTGTACGGCAAGGCCCTGCGTGCGACGGCGGTGAATCGCATGGGCGCACGCCTGATGGGGATTTCCCCGGAGATGGCCGGCAAGAGCACCTTCGTTCTCGCGGCCCTGATCGGCACCCTGTCCGGGATCCTGATCGCGCCCATCACCACCCTGTACTTCGACTCCGGTTTCATCATCAGCCTCAAGGGCTTTGTCGGCGCCATCATGGGCGGGCTGGTCAGCTACCCGGTGGCCGCCCTCGGCGCTCTCGCGGTGGGCCTGATCGAAGCCTTCTCGATGTTCTGGGCCAGTGCCTACAAGGAGGTGATCGTCTTTACCCTGATCATTCCGTTCCTGCTGTGGCGCTCCCTCACCAGCCGTCATGTGGAGGAACACGAATGAAGCCGCGCTACCTGATCCTCGCGCTGATCGCCCTGCTGGGCCTGGCACCGCTGGTGCTCGCCCCCTACTACGTGACCCTGCTCAACTACATCGGCCTGTATGCCCTGGTGGTGCTTGGCCTGGTGCTGCTGACCGGCGTCGGCGGCATGACCAGCTTTGGCCAGGCCGCGTTTGTCGGCCTTGGCGCCTACACCACGGCCTGGCTCACCACCGCCGAACAACTGCCGGCCTGGCTGCACTGGGCGAGTGCCTCGCCATGGCTGACCTTGCTGGTGGGTGTGGCGCTGACGGTGACCGTGGCACTGATGCTGGGTGCCTTGACCCTGCGCCTGTCCGGGCACTATCTGCCGCTGGGCACCATCGCCTGGGGGCTTTCGCTCTACTACCTGTTCGGCACCCTGGAACCCCTGGGTGGCCATACCGGCGTCGGCGGCCTGCCGGCCATTACCCTCGGCGGAATCGCCCTGGACCAGGGTGAAGACATGTTCTACCTGATCTGGCTGGTGTTGGGCGCGGCGATGCTGGTCACCCATAACCTCCTCGACTCCCGCGAAGGCCGGGCGATCCGCGCGCTCAAGGGCGGCCAGTTGATGGCCGAGTCCATGGGGGTCAATACCTTCCGCTCGAAGATGGTGATCTTTGTCATCGCCGCACTGTTTGCCGCCGTGTCAGGCTGGCTGTACGCCCACACCCAGCGCTTCGTCAACCCGACCCCGTTCGGCCTGGGCATGGGCATCGACTACCTGTTCATGGCGCTGATCGGTGGCGTGGCGAGTATCTGGGGCGCACTGATGGGCGCCGGCATCCTCACCGTGCTCAAGGAGTGGCTGCAAGACTGGCTGCCGCACCTGCTGGGCGACGCTGGCAACTACGAAACCATCGTCTTCGGCATCCTCATCGTGCTGCTGATGCACTGCGCGCCGGGCGGCCTGACGTCATGGCTGGGCAAAGGGTTCAAGGCCCGCACCCGCAGCGCGCCGTTGCCCCTGGCACAGGCCCTGCCCCGGCGTGACGCCGCCGAACAGGGGACGCGCATCCTGCAAGCCAACCAGGTGACCAAGCGCTACGGCGGGCTGGTGGCCAACAACCAGATGAACCTGCATATCGACGCCGGGGAGATCCTCGCCCTGATCGGCCCTAACGGCGCCGGCAAAAGCACCCTGTTCAACCTGTTGTCCGGGGTCGATACGCCCACCTCGGGCGCCATTCATTTCAAGGGCCAGCCGATCACGGGCAAAACCTCGCGGCATGTCGCCCACTTGGGCATGAGCCGCACCTTTCAGCACGTCAAGCTGCTGCCCGGGATGAGCGTGCTGGAAAACGCCGCCCTCGGCGCCCACTTGCGCGGGCACAAGGGCGTGATCGCCGCCAGCCTGAACCTGGACCGCGCCGAGGAACAGCAACTGCTGGCCGAGGCGCGCTATCAACTGCAACGGGTCGGCCTGGGTGACTATTTACAGGAGGACGCCGCGAGCCTGGCACTGGGCCAACAACGCATCCTGGAAATCGCCCGCGCCCTGTGCGCCGACCCGTGCCTGTTGCTGCTGGACGAACCCGCCGCGGGCCTGCGCCTCCAGGAGAAACAGGCGCTGGCTGTCTTGCTCAGGCGCCTGCGCGCCGAAGGCATGGCGATCCTGCTGGTGGAGCACGACATGGACTTCGTTATGGGCCTGGTGGATCGCGTGGTGGTCATGGAGTTCGGCCAGCCCATCGCCCAGGGCCTGCCTGAAGAAGTGCAAAACAACCCCGCCGTGCTTGAAGCTTATTTGGGAGGCGCAGACGTATGAATATGCCAATGGAACCCTGCAACGTCGGCACCACCCTGTTGCAGATCGATAACCTGAGCGTGGCCTATGGCAAGGTGCAAGCCTTGAGCAACGCCAGCCTGCGCGTCGGCGAAGGGCAGATTGTGACGGTGATCGGCCCCAATGGTGCGGGCAAGACCACCCTGCTGTCGGCGATCATGGGCGTGCTGGGCTCCCGGGGCCAGGTCAACTTCGACGGCACCCTGGAAACCGTGCCCGAGGTGGAAGTGATGGTCGGCCGCGGCCTGGGCCTGGTGCCGGAAAAGCGCGAACTCTTCACTTCGATGAGCGTGGCGGACAACCTGCTGCTGGGCGCCTTCCAGCGCCACCGCCGGGGCGAGCGCGACCACGGCCAGACCCTCAAGCAGGTGTACGACCTGTTCCCGCGCCTGTGGGAACGGCGCGAACAGTTGGCCGCCACCTTGTCCGGTGGCGAGCGGCAGATGCTTGCGGTGGGCCGGGCGCTGATGGCCAAGCCACGCCTGCTGATGCTCGATGAGCCCAGCCTGGGCCTGGCGCCCCTGGTGACCCGCGAGATCTTCCGCATCATCAGCAGCCTGCGCGAGCAAGGAGTGTCGATCCTGCTGGTGGAACAGAATGCCCGGGCCGCGCTGCGGGTCGCCGACTACGCCTATGTCCTGGAAACCGGCCAGATCGCCATGCACGGCCCCGCCCGGCAACTGGCCGACGACCCACGGGTGATCGAGGCGTACCTGGGGCTGAGCAGCAAGCATCAGGAAATGCTTGCGACCTGATAACCCCACATTTGAGTTGTGGTGGGGCCAAAGATGTCTAGCATGCGAAGATCCCCTGTGGGAGCTGGCTTGCCTGCGATAGCGGTGTGCCAGCCACCTGAAATGCTGACTGGAGCACTGCATCGCAGGCAAGCCAGCTCTCACAGGGTGCGACGTCAATCTCGCGAATATGCAACAATTGACCGTTGCCCACTACTCGAAGCCTGAGCATGACCACCGCGAAAAAACGTGTGAATCGTCATAACCCTGCCAGCCAGGAGTTCAAGAAAGAAGAGTTTCCCTTCTACTGGCTCGCCCGGGTCAACGGGCGCTATTCCATGGCGATGGAAAAGGCCCTGAAAAAAATCGACATGGACATCCCCCGCTGGCGCATCCTCCTGATCCTCAAGGACAACGGCGCGTCGAGCATCTCGGAAATCTCCACCCACGCCATTGCCAAGCTGCCGACGATCACCAAGATCGTCTACCGCATGAAAGCCGACGGCCTGGTACAGACCAATGTCTGCTCCAACGATGGGCGCGTCACCCAGGTCTCGCTGACAGAGGTCGGGTACGAAACCATCGCGCAGAGCCACAAGATCACGGCGGATATCTTCAAGAACAGCTTCAAGGGCCTGACGGACGCGCAGCTCAACAAGCTCAACAGCTTGCTCGAAACCCTGTTCGACAACCTGCCCGAAGACTGACCCCCTGTGGATCAATAACGGATCATCACCGACTTGAGCTCGGTATAGGCCTCGATAAACGCATCGCCAAACTCGCGGCCCATGCCCGAGGCCTTGACCCCGCCGAATGGCAGCGCCGGGTCAAGAAAGGTGTGCATATTGACCCATACCGTGCCGGCCTCTATCTGTGGGATCAGGCGCAGCGCCTTGGACAGGTTGTTGGTCCACAGGCTGGCCGTCAGGCCGTAGGGCGAGTCGTTCATCAGGGTCACCAGTTCCTCCTCCGTGTCGTAGGGCAATACACAGAGCACCGGGCCAAAGGCTTCTTCTTGCAGCAACGGATCATCCGGGCCATTGGCCAGGATCAGCGTCGGCTCGACAAAGTAACCCGGCCGGTCAATGGCCTTGGCCCCGCAGATTACGGTGTTGTTCTGGTTGGCCCGGGCGAAGAAGTCGAGAATCTTCTCCAGGTGCGCCTGGTTGGCCAGCGGGCCAAACTGGGTACTCTCATCGAGGGGCGAGCCAATTTTCAGGGTGCCCAGGGCCTGCCCGAGTTTTTCCAGGAACTCACTGATCCGCGAACGATGCACATAGAGGCGTTCCGGCGAGGCGCACACCTGGCCCTGGTGCACATAAGCCATCTGCACCATGCCGGCCACGGCCTGGTCCATATCGACATCGGCCAACAGCGCCGCCGGGTTCTTGCCACCCAGCTCCAGGGTCGCCCGCGTGAGGTCAGCGGCCATCGCCGCCTTGCCCACGGCAATCCCGGTGGGCACCGAGCCGGTGAACGCAACTTTGCTGACCTGGGCATGGGCAATCAATTGCTGCCCCACCTGCCCGGTGCCATTGACCACGTTAAAGGCGCCCGCCGGCACACCGGCTTCAAACGCCAGCTCGGCTACCCGCAACAGGGTCAACGGCGTGTATTCGCTGGGCTTGACCACGATGGTGCAGCCGGTGACCAGCGCCGAAGCGATCTTCCAGATGCCGATCATCACCGAGAAGTTCCACGGCACAATCCCGGCAACCACCCCCACCGGCTCACGCAGGGTGTAGGCCATGTACTGCTCGCCGCCCATGGACGGAATCGAAGGGCTCATGGTCTGGCCGTTGATCTTGCTCGCCCAGCCGGCGAAGTAGCGCAGGAACACCACGCTCTGGGCCATTTCCAGGCCGCGTGACAGGTTGATCGACTTGCCCGAACACAGGGTCTCCAGTTGCGCCAATTCCTCGGCATGGGTTTCCAGCAGGTCGGCAAAGGTGTTGAGGATCACGCCACGGGCATAAGGCGAGGTGCTCGCCCACGCACCTTTGAAGGCCTTGCGCGCACTGGCGACGGCATCCTCGATATCCTCGTCGCTGGCATCGACGATGTGGCTGATCACCTGGCCGTTGGCCGGGTTATGGATGGCGATCTGCTGGGTAGACGTACTGGGCCGGTAGGCGCCATCAATAAAGTTGGCCGGTGCGCGGGCAAGGAATTCGGTAACGGCGGGTAGCAAGGCAATGTCGCTCATAAACAGGGTTCCTCAAGGCAATCATCAGTGCGGCGCCCGATGGGCGCCGCTCATGGGGGGATCAGGTATGGGCCAGGCCGACTTCCAGGGCATGGCAGATCAGGTCGGCTTCTTCCAGCGTCAGGGTCAGGGGCGGCGAGAGGATGATCTTGGTCCCCACCGGGCGCACCAGCACCCCTTCCAGGCGCACACGCTCGGCCAGGCGCGAGGCGTAGCCCAGGGCCGGGTCGATGGGGGTGCGCAGACGCTTGTCGCTCACCAGGTCCAGGGCAAGCATCAGGCCTTTGCCGCGCACCTCGCCCACCACGTCAAAGCGTTCGCTCAAAGGTTTGAGCCGCTCCAGCAGATAGGCGCCGACCTTCGCCGCGTTGCCTGGCAGGTCTTCCTGCTCGACGATATCCAGCACCGCCAGGGACGCCGCGCAGGCCGTGGGATGGCCGCTGTAGGTGTAGCCGTGCATGATCACCTGGCCGAAGTTGTCGGCGGTTTCGATAGCCCGGGCAATGCGCCCATTGAATACCGTGGCGCCCAACGGGATGTAGCCGGCGGAGATGCCCTTGGCCAGGCACAGAATGTCCGGCGCCACGCCCCAGCCCCGCGAACCGAGCATCGAACCGCTGCGCCCGAAACCGGTGACCACTTCATCGGCAATCAGCAAAATACCGTAGCGATCACACACCGCGCGCAGCTGCGGCCAGTAGCCCGCAGGCGGCACAATCACCCCGCCCGCGCCCTGCACCGGTTCGGCGATAAAGGCGGCAATCGTCTGTGGCCCCAGTGCGAGGATCTGCGCTTGCAGCTGATGCATGCAGTGGTCGGTCAAGGCCTGGGGGTCGCTGCAGTCCCAGGGGTTGCGATAGGTCCAGGGGCTGTCGAGCAGCGTGCAGCCTTCAAGCAGCGGCCCATGGTTGAAGTGATAGGCACTGATCCCACCGACCGACGTGCCGCCCATGTGCACGCCGTGGTAGCCATTGCGCAAGGACAGGAACCGGGTGCGCTCGGGCTCCCCGGCGGCAATCCAATACTGGCGGCTCATTTTCAGGGCGGTTTCAATGGCATCGGAGCCACCGCTGGAAAACAACACCCGTTGCATATCTTCCTGGGCAAACATCCCGGTCAAGCGCTCCGCCAGGTCATACACCCGGGGATGGGCAATGCCGTCGAAGGTCTGGTAGTACGCCAGCTCGTCCATCTGGCGATGGATCGCCTGCTTGACGCTTTCGCGGTTATGGCCGACGTTGACGTTCCACAACCCGGCGATGCCGTCGAGCATGCGCCAGCCATGGATATCGGTGACGTAGTTGCCATTGCCCCTGGCGATGATCAGGGTCTGTTCGCCCGCAGCGGCTGCGGCCGCTCGCATTGGGTGCCAGAATTTTTTTTCGGCGTTCTGATAATGCGTGTACATGATTGCACTCCCTTCCGAAGAGGCGGACCGAGAGGTTTCGGACCCGTCTGGACTGTAGGGAGCAACGCGGTCGGGCCGTTAACCAAATTCGGCACACTTGCCACAAGGCTGCCCAATGGGTTGCATGCCCCAGGGCAACCGTGATGTATTGAGGCACAAACCGCCGCAGGGGATGTTCAACCACCGGCGGCTACCCGCGCACCGGTGATGACCATGACGCAGATCGAAAGCCTTAGCTTTACCGACGCCAGCCAGCACGCGCGCTCGGTACACGACTGGGACCAGACCTACGACCAACTGTCCCCCGGCCGGTTTGCCAGCCGTTTGCGGCAGCTGTGCAGCGGGCCCTTCCAGATATTCCACGAGCAGTTGAACCGGCGCATCGTGCAATACGGCCAGTCGCCCGCCGAGCGCATGTGCTTTTCGATTCCGGTGTGCACCGACAGCCAGGGCACGCAGAACTGCCTGGCCATCCTGAACACCCATGAAGAATTCATGTTCCACGCCCCGGAAAACACCCAGATCTTTGCCGCGACCTTTGCCCGCGACAAAGTCCTGAGTCTGGCCGCGCTAAACCTGAGCCCACGCAGCTACCGGCAACTGACCACGGCACCGTCGCTGCAGTCGCCCTGGCAGCGCACCAGCGAACTGCACCAGCGCATCCGGCAGCAACTGGGCCAGGCACTGGATTGCACGCCGCAACGCTTCAATGAGGCCACGGCCAAACTGATGGAACACAGCCTGCTCGGTGGTTTCCTGGACCTGCTGGGGAGCGTGGAGAGCGCTGGAAAACGCCGGCGCCCCAGTGTGCCGGCACGTCAGTCGCTGGTGAAAATGAGCCAGCAGATCGCCCTCGCCAGCCATGACGAGCCCATCACCATTCTTGATCTGTGCCAGCGCCTGCACGTCAGCCGACGCGCGCTGCAGTACAGCTTCCAGACCATCGCCGACACCAACCCGGTGGATTACCTGCGCAGCGTGCGCCTGAATGCGGTACGGCGGCGCCTGGCCATGTCCTCGCCAGCCGAGGTGAGCATTGGCGATGCGGCGGCCCAATGGGGCTTTTACCACCTGAGCCACTTTGCCAGCCAGTACAAGGCCCTGTTTGGCGAACTACCCTCGCAGACCCTGCGACAACGCTGAGTGCGGCTGCGCGGCCGTTACCCCATGCAGGAACATCTGCTCCATCACCCAGGCCGTTCCCGCCGGCGCGGCGCGGCCCAGGCGCTCCGCCTCGACCAGGCCACACAGTAGCGATGTAAACAGCTCGGTCATCACCGCCGCCGCGATATCGATGCGAAACACCCCAGCCTGCTGCCCTTGCAGGAAGAAGCGGTCCAAAACGCTGAGGTACGCTTGCCAACCATGGTTGTTCAAGGTGTCCGGCCGGTACTGGAACACCATGAACAACACCCACTCACGGTGCGCCAGGTGCTTGTCGATCAAGTCCCGTAGGGCCTCGGCCGGTGCTGCGCGCACAAGGTCCGAGTCGTCGACCACCTGCTGCATGACCTCGCGCGAGTACGCCAACAGCATCTCGATCAGGTTTTCCCGCGTGCCGCAGAAGCGGTGCAGCGTGGCCTTGCTGATGCCGGCCGCGCGCGCCAGTTCCTGGAGCGTGGCCCGGGGATGGTCAACGATGGCAACGGCCAGGGCCTTGAGAAGTTTTTCGTTGGGAGCGGGCGAAGACATGGCAACTGGCTCATTGGTTGGGCGTGAAGTGGAAGGCATTGTGCCGAAAATCCCCCCGACCTCAAGGAAAATGACATTTTTAAACACAAAAGAATCTTTTGAGACGATATTGTCTCAATAGGGGCAGCTATATATCATGCGCACCTTTCCAGACCTAGCCTCCAGGTGACACATGAACGCTTTGCGCGACCTGCGTATTTTCAGCTTTGCCGCAGTGGCCCTTGTCGGCCTCGCCGGCTGTGGCGCCCCCGACCAGCCCGAAACGGCCCCGCCGCCCCGGGAAGTGGAGACCGTGACTGTCGCCCCCGAGGCCTTCTCCCTGTCCACGGAACTGCCCGGGCGTATCGAGCCGGTCCGGGTGGCGCAGGTGCGGGCCCGGGTGGCCGGGATCGTGTTGCGGCGCCACTTCGAGGAAGGCGCCGAGATCAAGGCCGGCGACCTGCTGTTCCAGATCGACCCCGCGCCCCTCAAGGCTGCTGCGTCACGGGCCCAGGGCGAGCTGGCACGGATCGAGGCGCAGTTGTTCGAGAACCAGGCCAAGGTCAAGCGCTATGAACAACTGGCCGACGTCGAAGCCATCAGCCGCCAGGACCTCGACACCGCCCGCGCCGCCCTGAAAAGCAGCCAGGCCGCCCAGCAATCGGCACGGGCCGACCTGGAAACCGCCGGTTTGAACCTGGGCTACGCCACCGTCCGCGCGCCGATCTCCGGGCGTATCGGCCGCGCCCTGGTGACCGAGGGCGCCCTGGTCGGCCAAGGCGAAGCGACATTGATGGCTAGCATCCAGCAACTGGACCCGATCTACGCCGACTTCACCCAGCCGGTGGCCCAGGCGCTGAAACTGCGCCAGGCCCTCAAGCACGGCAGCCTGTCGGCGGGCGACCCGTCGCAGCTATCACTGCTGGTCGAAGGCACCGACTACCACAGCCAGGGCACGCTGTTGTTCTCTGATATTGCAGTAGACCGTGGCACCGGCCAGGTGTCGTTGCGCGGGCGCTTCAGCAACCCTGAAGGGGTGTTGTTGCCGGGCATGTATGTGCGCGTGAACGTGCCCCAGGGCACCGACCAGCAAGCCTTGCTCGTGCCCCAGCGCGCCGTGCAGCGCGGCAGCGACGGCCAGGCCCAGGTGCTGGTGGTGGATGCCGACGACCGTGTCAGCCCACGCGCCGTCCAAACCGGCGCCATGCAGGGCCAACGCTGGCAGATCACCCAGGGCCTGGAGGCCGGTGACCGGGTGATTATCGGCGGCCAGGCCGGCCTCGCCCCGGGTGACAAAGTGGTGCTTAAAGCCCCCGCAGCCCCCACTGCCCAACAACAAGCAGCACGCCAGTAAGCCCGGCATCACCGCGTTCGAGGTCTCACCATGTCTGTGTTTTTTATCAAGCGCCCCAAGTTTGCCTGGGTCATTGCGTTATTTATCTCCATGGCCGGGCTGCTGATCATCCCGGCCCTGCCGGTGGCCCAATACCCGAGTGTCGCCCCGCCGCAAATCACCGTCACCGCCACCTACCCCGGGGCGTCGGCCAAGGTGCTGGTGGATTCGGTGACCAGTGTCATCGAGGAAGAACTCAATGGCGCCAAGGGCCTGCTCTACTTCGACTCCACCAGCAACTCCAACGGCATGGCGGAAATCGTCGTGACCTTCAAGCCCGGCACCCAACCGGACATGGCCCAGGTCGAGGTCCAGAACCGCCTGAAAAAAGCCGAGGCGCGCATGCCCCAGGCGGTGCTCAGCCAGGGGATCCAGGTGGAGCAGACCAGTGCGGGCTTTCTGCTGATCTACGCCCTGAGCTACAAGGAGGACACGGGCGATCAGGATACGACCCTGCTGGCCGACTACGCGGCGCGCAATATCAACAACGAAATCCGCCGGGTCGAAGGCGTGGGCAAGCTGCAATTTTTTGCCGCGGAAGCCGCCATGCGCATCTGGCTCGATCCGCAAAGCCTGGTGGGCTACGGCTTGTCCATCGACGATGTGAGCCGGGCCATCAGCGCGCAGAACGTCCAGGTGCCCGCAGGCAGCTTCGGCAGCTCGCCGGGCGCCGTCGGCCAGGAATTGACCGCGACCCTGGCGGTCAAGGGCACCCTGGACAACCCCGAGGAATTTGGGCGCATTGTGCTGCGCGCCAATCAGGATGGTTCCAAGGTGACCCTGGCCGATGTGGCGAGGATCGAGGTCGGCAGCCAGGACTACAACTTCACCACGCGCCTCAATGGCAAGCCGGCAGTGGGGGCAGCGGTGCAATTGTCGCCGGGGGCCAATGCGCTGAAGACCGCCAGTGCGGTCAAGGAGCGCCTGCAGGAGTTGTCAGTCAACTTTGCACCCAACGTCGAATTCTCGGTGCCGTATGACACCTCGCGGCTTGTCGACGTGGCCATTGAAAAGGTGATCTATACCCTGGTCGAGGCCATGGTCCTGGTGTTCCTGGTGATGTTCCTGTTCCTGCAGAACGTGCGCTATACCCTGATCCCCAGCATCGTGGTGCCGGTGTGCCTGCTGGGCACGCTGATGGTGATGTACCTGCTGGGCTTCTCGGTGAACATGATGACCATGTTCGGCATGGTGCTGGCCATCGGCATCCTGGTGGACGACGCCATTGTGGTGGTGGAAAACGTCGAGCGGATCATGGCCGATGAGGGCCTGTCGCCGGCCACCGCGACGGTCAAGGCCATGGGCCAGGTGTCGGGAGCGATCATCGGGATTACCGTGGTGTTGTCGGCGGTGTTCCTGCCCCTGGCCTTCATGGCCGGCTCGGTGGGGGTCATCTACCAGCAGTTTTCCCTGACCCTGGCGGTGTCGATTCTGTTCTCCGGCTTCCTCGCCCTGACCTTCACCCCGGCCCTGTGCGCGACCCTGCTCAAGCCCGTGGCCGAGGGGCATCATGAGAAACGCGGATTCTTTGGCGCCTTCAACCGCCTGTTCGGGCGCCTCACCGACCGCTACAGCGCGCTCAATCATCACCTGGTCAAACGCACCGGGCGGGTGATGCTGGTGTACCTGGGGCTGGTGGCCCTGCTGGGCTTTACCTACCTGCGCCTGCCGGAGTCCTTTGTGCCCGTGGAAGACCAGGGCTATATGATCGTTGACGTGCAACTGCCACCCGGCGCCTCGCGGGAACGGACCTCGACCACCGGCCAGGAACTGGAGCAGTTCCTGGCCTCCCGCGAGGCGGTCGCCAGCACCTTCCTGGTGCTGGGCTTCAGCTTCTCCGGGATGGGCGAAAACGCCGGCCTGGCTTTTCCGACTCTCAAGGACTGGTCACTGCGCGGCGATGACCAATCTGCCGAAGCCGAAACCGCCGGGGTCAATCAACACTTTGCCAACCCCAGCGACGGCGCGATCATGGCGGTGAGCCCACCGCCCATCGATGGCATGGGTAACTCCGGGGGCTTCTCCCTGCGCCTGCAGGACCGTGCAGGGCTGGGCCGCGAAGCCTTGCTGGCGGCACGGGACCAGTTGCTGGGCCAGGCCAACGGCAACCCGAAGATCCTCTACGCCATGATGGAAGGCCTGGCCGAGGCCCCGCAATTGCGCCTGACCATCGACCGGGAAAAAGCCGAGGCCCTGGGGGTGGGGTTTGATGCGATCAACAGCACCCTGTCCACCGCGTTCGGTTCGGCGGTGGTCAATGACTTTGCCAATGCCGGGCGTCAGCAGCGGGTGGTGGTACAGGCCGACCAGCGCGACCGGATGACGCCGGACAGCGTGCTCAAGCTCTTCATCCCCAATAACCTCGGGGCCCTGGTGCCCATGAGTGCCTTTGTCAGCACCCAGTGGGAACAAGGCCCGGTGCAGATTGCCCGCTATAACGGCTACCCGTCGATCCGTATTGCCGGCGATGCCCCACCCGGCGTCAGCACCGGGCAAGCCATGGCCGAGATCGAACGCCTGGTGTCGGAATTGCCGGCGGGCATCGGCTATGAATGGACCGGTTTGTCCTACCAGGAAAAGATCGCCAGCGGCCAGGCCTTGCAGCTGTTTGCCCTGGCCTTTGTGGTGGTGTTCCTGCTGCTGGTGGCGCTGTATGAAAGCTGGGCCATCCCCTTTGTGGTGATGCTGATCGTCCCGGTGGGCGCCCTCGGCTCGGTGCTGGCCGTGACCAGCCTGGGTATGCCCAACGACGTGTACTTCAAGGTCGGGCTGATCACCATCATTGGCCTGGGGGCCAAGAATGCGATCCTGATCGTCGAGTTTGCCAAGGACCTGTGGGCCCAGGGCTACTCCCTGCGCGATGCCGCCATCGAAGCCGCGCGCCTGCGCTTTCGCCCCATCGTCATGACCTCCATGGCCTTCATCCTCGGCGTGGTGCCCCTGGCCATCGCCACCGGCGCGGGTGCTGCCAGCCAACGCGCCATCGGCACCGGCGTGGTCGGCGGGATGCTCAGTGCGACGGTATTGGGGGTGATTTTTGTGCCGGTGTTCTTTGTCTGGGTGCTGTCGATGCTCAAGCCCAAGACCGTCGCCCGCCTGGATGACAGCACACTGCCAGCCACACGGGTCGAGGAGTAAGGGGTAACGAAATCAACTGTGGGAACTGTCGCAGCCTCGCAGGGGCTCGGTGGTTCCCTGGCGGTGGTGTCGCCGACGTCAACCTGCGGCGGCGATCGCCAGGGCCAGTTGCGCGTCAGACATCAGCGGTGGCTTGTAGGCCGAACGGTAATACCTGCACGCCTGCTCAAACTGCGCACCACGGATCTCGCCATCGGAACCAATAAACGCCAGCGCGTCACTTTTGGACGATTTGAAAAGCTCTGGGATATATAAGGTTCCCGCAGTGGCTCCCGAGGTGATCACAAAGGGCGCTACCGAGGTGAGCATAAGCGCCGCCTGGAACGGGTTATTGTTTTCGGCGGCCACCGCCTGAGTGCCAGCCACCAGCAGGAGGGTGATTGCCAGAGGGTGCCAAAAATCCATGGGTGAGTGCTTCCTTGCGTTCAGAGGGGCGCCACGATAACAGAGTTGGGGAGGTGTGTTTGGCCGCCCACCTTATCTGTGCGGGCTATAGGAATGGTTTGGCAGGTTTTGCGCAGGCACAAAAAAGCCGATCTGGCTGATCGGCTTAAGCATCTGGCTTTACTCAGAAAATATGGTCGGGACGGAGTGATTCGAACACTCGACCCCTAGCCCCCCATCTCCTTTTTCATACTTCTTGAAAGACTCAAAAATTTCACTCTGGATTTTTCTAAGCTAGTCTTTACTTGAGCTCCAGCGGTGCTCGGTTCAACGAGAGTCCAGGTCGATATCACCGCGAGGCCTTGCGTGACCGGAAAGTGGCAATGACAGCTCCCGTGATGATCAGCACTGCGGGAATTATCAGGATCGGCTTGGCATCGCTTTGCCCCACGGCAATAAGCAGTAGGGTGGAGACCAGCGGCGCCAGGTAAGACAGGGCGCCAAGCATCGCTAGGTTTCCGTGTTTGGTCGCGTGATCCCAGGCGAAGAAGGCCAGACCCACTGGGCCCAGCCCCAGGGCGATGATTGCTGCGTATTGGCCTGCGTCCGGCCGCACCGTGGTTTCAAAAGCCAGGTGGCAGAGCAGCCCAGCCACTGCGATCAGGCCGCAAATACCACCGATGATGCTGCTTGAGACATTACTGAAACGCCGGTTGACCACCGAATAGATCGACCAGACCCACGCGCAGGCAAAGGCTGCGGCATAACCGATAAGCGGCATGCCGACGCTTTCACCCTGGGCACGCTGTTGCATGATGAAGGCTGTCCCCGCCAGGCCGAGCAAGGCTCCTAGCAGTTGGCGCTTGCGCAACGACTCGCCAGTAGAAAACCCTGAGAGCAGGACGATCAATAGAGGCCACAGGTAGGCAATCAGGCTGGCCTCAGCCGCCGGTGCGGTCTTCAGGGCAAAGAAATACAACGAGTGGTAAATGAAGATGCCGGCGAACCCCGTTGCCCATACATACCAGGGCTGTCGCCAACTGCTGAACCCCCCAGCGCCACGCAAGCCGAGTATGCAGATACTCGCCACGAACGCGACGGCGAAACTCGATGCCAGCAACTGAAAGGCCGGAATTCCGGCTGTCAAGGTGGTCAGTAGCGCCAGACACGCCCACAGGAACACCGCAATCACTCCAATCAGAGTGGCACCTACGGCGCTTTTGGTGATGGCGCTGGATGCGTTAGTCGTGTTCATGCTAGCCCGTCTGCGGATAATCCTGATGCGGGGACAATAGATAGGTTGTACGAGGACGTATTGATCAAGCCCGCTAAAAAATTGTTCAAGTCTGCTGCTTTTAGTGGCCGCGCGCTTGCTTGCGCACCGAGGCCGGGGTCAGGTTACGGGCTTTCTTCAGGGCATGGCTCAGTGCACTCTGGTCGGCGTAACCGGCGCGATGCGCAATCTCAGTGATCGACAGAGCGCTCTGGTGCAACAGGTCGATGGCCAGATTGAGGCGCAAGGTCGCTATATGGGTAAACGGGGTGATTTTCAGGTGCCGCCCGAACAGGACATACAAGCGCCGCTCGCTGGTCCCAGCGTTACGGGCAATGTCATACACCGTCATGGGCGTACTCAAGTGCTGTTCGATGTAGGCCAATGCCCTGGCGAGGATAAACTGCCCGGGATCGTTCGGTGCAACCTCTGGCTGCAATAAAGAACCCAGCAGCAACCGGCTCCATGACTCAGCCATCGTAGGCGAACTGATCAACCGTGGTCCATTGCTGCTTGCGTAATCGAGCAAATAACGAATATCGGGCCTGACCGCAAAAAAGCGTTTTTCATTGAGAGGGTCAAGCAACTGTACGGTGCTTTTGTGCACATCGGCACGCTGAGTCAATACGTCCAGCACTAGGAAACTGTTATGGGTGTTGGCGAGGAATGTATGCCGGGCCCCGGAGGCGATCACCACGCCCTGGCTCGCATCGACCTTGCCACCGCGTCCATCGACCTCAATCTCCATACAACCAGACTGGGGCAGGACGATTTGATGAAAGTCATGTTCGTGAAGCTCGACCTGACCAGAATAGGAGCGCAGAGCCAGAGAGAATGGTTGGGGGGCCTTAGAGTTCATCCATCACTCTCCTTAATCCGAGGCACTTATCTTACGTCAACGGTAACTCCAGGAACCAACCTGCTAACGGTAGCAATTGCAGTCAAGTAACTGCGGTTAACTTGATCACGTGTGAACACAGGAATTACACCTCTTCCTGAGATACGATCTTCGACAGGCATAAGCACGTGCTTAACGTAATCGTACGGATCATGCTGACCGTGGGTAGGCCACTACAAACATTTTGCGGCTATGACAGAGGCGAAAAATCACCACTTCACCCGTTTCGCCCCAATGCTTCTTACCGCCAACTTGAAAGATAGCACTGCCGCGCAATCACGTCCCTCAGATGAACATCTCACGTGCATGATTTTCATGCGCCCTGGACTTAATTCAATAAAATCAAGTGGATGCGAAATTATTATTAGCTGATGACGTTCACCGCATGGTCAAAATAGTTTTCTTAATGGCATTTTGCCAAAGGTACGCTATACCCAATACACCTCTGCCTGCTCCATGGGCAATAGCTCTTTTTCAGCACCATCGAAAACAAACGGCCGCACCAAGGAAGGTGAAATCATGCTGTTTACAATGGGTATTTCTGGCGGAACGTTTGTAAAGTTTTTTTCGCAAAATCCTGAGTTCAATCTTCGAAAGCACGATTTTTTCAAAAAAACTGCACAATCCCAGATGATTCTCTCCAGCTTGTCTGCGGACAACATAGAGGCCCTGAAAACCTATCAGCGCTTGCAGCAAGTCACCGATGATCCACATCTAGCTGATCGCTTGGTGAAAGCTGGGCTGGTTTCAGCGCATCACATTGCTCAACAGTCAGAGGATGAGTTTGTCGAGAAACAGGCAACTCGTCTCGACATTGACCCCGCAACGGCTCGTCTGCTTCACCGTGCTGCGGTTCAAGCAAAGCTACGTGCCCAGCTGACAGCCTTTGCGCTGAAAGGGTCGGTGGGGTCTGCGTTTTACCGTGCAGGAGCGATGAATACTGCCGATGCTGATCTTGCCGCATTAATAGAAGCAATCCCGAGTTACCAGGACTTCTTCGGATCGCTGGACTACTGCAGTTGCGATCCTGATCAGTCAATCTTCAGTCCTTCGGCCTATATGGTCGACATGCTCCGTATCATTTATCAGTATATCGACAACAAGACTTACAATGCCGGCATTCCAAGTGGTTGGCATTTGAGTGAGCGGCGCCCGGATATTGAGAATATTCCCCTGACTCCGGAGATGACTCGCCAGCTTGTTCCCTATCTGCAAATCATCAACGAAGTCCTGGAAGCATCCATTGCCAGCTCTACCCATTGGAATGACGTGTTTAGGGCCTTGACCGATCAACCCTATCCATTCGTCTTGCCTTTCATTCTACCTCTAGCCCAGACCCGGATTTACTGCGCAACTCTTGGGCCTTCTTTACTAAACATCTACCAAACCTATCAGGCGCAAGTTTCAACTCCTGCGACATCTGAACTCCCCGGCCCACTAGCCATTGGTCGTGAGGCCCTTGGTCTGAGTCCCACGACCACGCAAATAGTCACAACCGCGTTGACCAGCGCTGAGGCGATAGGTCCTTACTACGGCATTGGTGACGGTCGTTTACTCAAGAGGCTGCTCAGCGGGACGGTTAGTGTCGCCAAAGGTAAAAATACGGTAACCGGTGACGGCACCGATTTTACCAGTCAGGTGAAAGTGGGGGACTTCGTTCAGTTGGGGCCTCAACGTGCCCAGGTGCTCAGTGTCGATAGTGCGACTCGACTCACCACCGTCCAACTCTGGAATATAGATGCTGGCGCCTCGACCATGATGGACTTTCCCTCCACTGATCTTGGCTTCTCCCTGGTGTTCACCCAGCGTACCGGCCTCGACTTTGCACAACTGCAAGCATTGCTGAACCAACAGCTGTCGGCACAGGAGCAGGCGGCCGGACTAGCCACTTTATTGTTCATAAACAAAGGGCTCGCGGCAGATAAGTGTCTTTCAGTGATGATTGATCGTTCCGATTCGTCAATGCCAGTATCCCGTATTGCCAATCTCGACCTGGCCGCATTGGACAGGCTCAATCGATTCATACGCCTGGCCAATGCAAGCACACTCCCCTACGCCGATCTGGACTGGTTGATACAGACCCTTGGCCAAGGCCGCATCGACGCTGATGCGGTATCCGCTGTAGGTAGAACAGTGGCTTTAGCACAACGCCTGGGTTGCTCTGTGGAAGAAACCCTCGGTTTGTTTCAACCGCTAAAGACAATAGGCATCGACGATCCGGGGCGCCCCCTCGATATGTTTGACCGATTGTTCAATAGCGCATCGATACTGGGCTCGACGGTAGGTGCGCTGCCTGCGTTCTCCGCCAAAGGAACCGTCTCGGTGCAGGGCACTACGGTGACCGGCACCAACACCGCCTTCAAGCAACAAATAGAAGTGGGTATGCGGGTGCGAGTCGCGGGAGAACTCAAAGTCGTCGCCACAGTTGTCAGTGATATAGCTCTGACCGTGACTGGCGCGTTCGCCCAGGCGGTAGAACAGGCGGTGATGGTGGTGATCCCGACCGCCAATACGCCTTCCGATGCACTCCCTGTTTATCACCCGATATACCCAGGCAACATCACCTATCAGGACATAGTCGCCGAGTGGGCTCCCGATGCCCCCGCCGCACCGAGCTCGCAACTGGCGGAGCTGCGCAGTCGGCTTCGTGCCGGCCTGAATGTCGTGGATGATGATCTGACCGCAATTGGGCAACGGGTTCTGGCATCGCTGAAACTGTCAGGCGACTTGACGGCGAATGCAGTACAGATCCCTCTCAGCGTACCGAACCTGTCTGTGCTTTACAGCTATGCAAAATTTGCGCGCCAGACCAAATTGACGGTTGGCGAATATCTGATTCTGCTCGACCTACTCGAGATCCCCGTAGTCGCTGATCTCGATAGCGCTATGGCTGTAGCAGACTGGGCAAGCTGGTTGAAAGAATCACGTCTGAATGTCTACGCGCTGGATTATTCGCTGCGTGGCACCGTCAGCAAGCACTACACCCCGATGTTCACCTTGGCGGCGCTGCCCAATATTCTCGCCGCGCTTTGGCAGACGGCACAGGACTGGCTGGTGCTGGGGCCAGGCTTCATCAGCCAGGATATTACTGGCGAACAGTCGCAGGTTTTCTTCGATCGGCTCAGTACACATCAGGCAGGCTTTCTGAGCGTGTATGGTGCCGTTTTAGAAAAGGTTGTGGACTTTACCAGCGTTGCTTTTGTCGATCCTCTTGATGTGGCGTCCTTTGTTTCCCCACGGATTGACGCACAGCAGTCCAAGGAAGCATTCGATGCACTGGTCAGCCACAACGTACTAAGCAGCACAGGGGTGTTAACGGTAAGTTTTACCGCTGCAACAGATTTATCGTTTCTATTTGCCTCGCAGCCAGACCGTCAATCGATGATTGCCCAGGTACAGGCACGTCTACTGTTGACCAAAGGTCGGATCGAGCATGTGGTTGCCGTGTTGCTGTCCTACGGCGGAGCTCCAAATATCGAGCACCCCAACCGTGGTGTACAGCGCTTCCAGTTGTCAGAACAACTGGGGGTTGTGCTGGGTTCTGATACGGGTACGCTCTTGGCCCTTGGCCCGGACATTGCCGCGACAGTAGGTCTGACAGACTATGTGGCTGCGTTCTTGCAACCACCGGTAGGTCAGCCCGGTCGATGGGTCTCTCCCTCGCCGGCAATATGTGACTTCATGGTGTTGATGTCTCGAGTCGTCACGCTGAATCAGCAACTGAGATTTAACGCCAGTGACATCACCTTTGTAATCGACTGCCCTGCGCCCTTCGGGATCGCCGCGTTGAATACGCTTACTTTGGATAATGTGCGGGCCATGTGGAATTACCAGCGCTTGCGCGAGGTCTGGGATGACACTAAAGAGCGCTTGCCTGAGTATTTTTCTCTGCCTGCCGGACAAGATTGCTTGGTCGATAAAAAGACCGAGGTCCTCTCAACGCTGAGCGGTTGGCCGGTAAGTCAGATCTGCCGATTGCGCTCAACGCTGTATGGCACCTCTGCGGACGACAGCACTGTGGCAGGGCTTGTCACAATGAAAGCCTGCTTCGACACGGCCACAAACCTTGGCCTGGATATTGACGGAACTCTGTCGCTGGCTCGGCTCAATATCCTGCCGGCACAGGTTGATACCTCCACGTGGACCAAGTACTCGGCAGCATCGACTTCGACGATTGGATCGCTCAAAGCGCGTTACGGCAACCAGGGTTGGGAGACTGTTTACCGTCCCGTCGAGAACGCGGTGAACGAAGCCAAGCGTGATGTGCTGACGCCTTACGCGATTTATACACTGAACCGCACATTTGCCACGATCAACAACATTGACGAGCTCTACGCCTACCTATTGATCGACACTCAAATGAGTGGATGTGCCGACATCTCTTACATCAAGCAAGCCCTTCTCTCGGTTCAGCTCTATATGCAACGCGCCAGAATGATGCTGGAACCAGGTATCTCAAAACTGAGCATTCCGGAGATCTGGTGGAGCTGGATCGGGTCATACCCGTTATGGGAAGCTAATCGCAAGGTTTTCCTCTACCCGGAGAACTACCTTGAGCCGCAGTTACGCCTGGACAAAACCCCACAGTTTCAGAACATTCAGGATAACCTCACAGCTAACGATATCACCCCGATAACGGTCAACGATGCCTATGTTGACTACTTTGAAACCTTCGAGTCACTTGCACAGCTGAAGCCCGTCGGCTCTTACTATGGCATTGCGCCGGACCCCTCATCCCAGGGCACGATGACGCCCATGCTGTACCTGCTGTCGCGCACGGCAACCGCGCCCTACACCTACTACCTGCAACGACGGATTGATACCACTGGATGGACCGCCTTTGAGAAAGTCGACCTGCTTATACCTTCGCCGATTGTTTCTCCGCTTTACGCCTATGACCGACTTTTTCTGTTTTGGGTAGAACAGGACACAACATCAGCCTCAATGGTGCAGGGAGGAAGCGCGAACAACTCCGCCGACACAGGGGCAACGCTGAAGTACAGCTTTATCAATTTCAGCGGCAAGTGGACCAGCCCACAAACGCTTGACCACTTTGTCATCAATTTCGCCCCCATGCAGGGGGGGTACAGCACACCACAGATCAACCCGGCCGACTTCAACGTCAACCGCCCGGAATGGAGGATCGCGACGCCCATGTTGATCAAGGGCAAAAACGACGCGCAAGACAGCATTATCGTCAACTATGGCTGGTTCTACGACCTGCCGGGCGGCACTCCCATTCCACCGGTTGCCCCTGATCCAAAGGTCATCACTAATCCCGATGCCATGGCCTTGGCCCAAACGCTGTATAACTCCAGCCAGTACGCCATAGCTGCCTCGAATCAAGGGACGAGCGGTGCTACCTATGCAAACCAGTCACGCCTGCTGCTCAATGGGCTCGATGTCTCACCGACCTATCCGGTTCTTGGCGCCTACAACCTCAACCCCACAGCCCCCAAACCCTACCTGCCACAGATTCCTCGAGCAGTTGTCGCGTCTGACCAAGTGCCGTTGATGCGGATGACCGACTTCGACAACGTCTTCCTGATCAATGCGGTCGGTCAGGGGGCCACCGATGTCTGGATACCTACAAAGAGCGTGGAGGTTTTGTTCAACGTCAGCGACCGGGCCGGATTCACCAGTCCGGTCATCAACCAGCCCTTATGGTTCTTGTGGGATAACGGAGACGAGTCATTTATCCTGCGCTCGACTGAACCGGGCATCAAGCGACTCGAGGAATATGTATCAGTCCACGCAGGCAGTGAAACGAACCAGACAACATTGATCTCTGGCAACTACACCGACTCCCCAGCTCCCTTCGAGAGCATTATCTGGTCAGTCGAGCGGTTGTCGACTGGCGCCATCGGTCGTCTGAGCCGGGCACTATTTTCCGGGGGTGTACCCAGGTTGCTCTCGCCATCCACCCAGGTCGAGCCCGCTACTCCAGCGTTCCCATTCAGTCGCTTCTACAACAAGGGGGCCCCCTCCCCCAACATCAAGCCGCCCCTGCTGCTTGATGGTGACGCCATCGACTACAAAGGACCGTATGGCCTTTACTTCTGGGAGATTTATCTCTACGGCCCTTGGATGATCGCAAGCCAATTGCAGGCCAACCAGCGCTTCGCCGAGGCCCGGCAGTGGTTTGAATACATCTTCAACCCAACCATACCGGTTGGTTCTGATCCGACGGTGAAAGATCAGAACAATCGATTCTGGCAACTGGTTGCTTTTCGCGACCTGTCGGTTGAGCACCTGAAAGACATCCTGACCGACCCATTGCAAATCCAGGCTTATAACAACCATCCCTTCGAACCTCACGTCATTGCTCGTCTTCGTGGAACGGCCTACCCGAAAGCGATTGTGATGCGGTATGTCGGTTTACTGCTCGACTGGGGTGATTTCGAGTACACCAAGGACACCTGGGAGTCAGTCAGCCAGGCGACGTTGCTCTACATCGTCGCCCGTGAACTGCTGGGGCCGCGTCCGATTGACGTCGGGAGTTGCGCGACTGAAGCACCGGCGACGTTCAAAGATATACAAACGAAGTACGGTACCGATATCCCGCAATTTTTGATTGACATGGAAAACGTCTCGGGGCTCTCCGAGGCAGTCGCCATACCATTGGATAGCAGCGATCGTTACGTCCCGTTCAATGATCTGGACTCTTACTTCTGCGTACCTGAAAACAGCGACCTGATCAAATATTGGGACATGGTCGAACAACGCCTGTTCAAGATCCGTCATTGCATGAATATTCATGGCGTCGTGCGTCAATTGGCCTTGTTTGAACCACCCATTGATCCGATGGCACTGGTTCGGGCCTCTGCGGCGGGAGCCGCGTCCAAAGTGGTTGATCAGCTACAGGCGGGCGCGCCCCCCTATCGTTTCACGACTATTTTCCGTATGGCCAAGGACTTCACCCAGCAACTCAGCCAAATTGGCAGCCTGCTGTTGGGCGCGCTGGAGAAGAACGATGCCGAAGCACTTGCACGATTGAGCGCCGGCCAACAGATCCAGATACTTAATCTCACGACCCGGTCGATGGACTTGCAGATTGCCGAGGCAAAAGAGCGCATTGCTGGGTTGCAGATCAGTAATCAGGCCGTTACTGCACGGCAGTCTTTCTACCAGGCGTTAATCGATGAGGGCTTGATCCCAGCCGAGCAACTGCAAGTAGCCATGGTCATTCTGTCAAACGTCCTGAGCACCACCAGTACCATCATGAATGGCTTGTCGTCCGGCGCGTTCCTGATACCCAACGCCGGCTCACCTTTTGCCATGACCTATGGTGGGCGAGAGATAGGTAACAGCTTGAAAGCTGCGGCTTCAATTTTTGAAGTGATGGCACAGATTTCCAAGGGTGTAGGCGATGTCAGCCAGATGGTCTCAGGCTTCGAGCGACGCGAACAGGAATGGCAACAGGCACTGACTCAAGCCAAGTACGATGTTCAGGTATTGGACAGCCAAATCGTCGCCTCCAACTTGCAACTGCAAACCCTGCAGCAACAGCTGGCGACGCATCGCCAAACCTTGACGAATGCCGCTGAAGTGGATGACTTCCTGCGTAAGAAATTCACCAATGTAGAGCTGTACCAATGGATGGTTGCACGGTTGAGCACCGTCTACGGGCAAGCTTACCGAATGGCCTTGGAGCTGGCAGTTTCCGCGCAGCAGGCTTACCAGTTCGAGATCAACTCGACCGACCGTTTCATCACGTTCGACTATTGGGACGGGCTGCATAAAGGCCTGCTGGCCGGTGAACAGCTGATGATCAGTCTGAGCCAGATGGAGGCCGCTTATTATCGCAACAACACTCGCAGTTTCGAGATTGAAAAAACCATCTCCTTACTGGCCCTGGACCCGGAAGCATTTGTTCGCTTTCAAAATACCGGGGTATGCGATGTCCTGCTCAGCGAGTACTTGTTTGATCTCGACTATCCGGGCCACTACGCCAGGCAGGTCAAGTCGATTTCCATCACCATTCCAGCGATTCTGGGGCCGAATCAGAACATCAAGGCCACGCTGACCCAGACCGGCAGCCAGATTCTGATCAAGCCCGATATAGATGGTGTCGACTACCTGTTGGGCCTCAGCTCTCAAACCCCTGATACCAGCGTACTCCGGGCAAACTGGAGGGCCAGCCAGAAGGTGGTCCTTTCAAGCGGTATTGACGATGCCGGTATGTTCCAGCTGGATCTCAACGATGCTCGCTACTTGCCATTTGAAGGTACAGGCGCCATAGGCGCTTACCGACTGGAAATGCCCAAAGAGAGTAACCGACTCGACTATACCAGCCTGACCGATGTGGTAATCAGGCTGCGCTACACCGCACTGGACGGTGGCACACCCTTTGCGAATGAGGTCCGCAGCAAGATCAATAACATTCCATATCGCGCCCAGCGCGCTTTCAATCTTGCCGCCAATTTCCCCACTCAATGGTTCGGTTTTACGCACCCCCCCAGAGACGCCACGCAACAAGCCTTTACCGTAGTCATGGCTCGTGGATGGTTCCCGGCCAACCTAGGCCTCAACCAGGTGGTAGGGATCGACGCCCTGCTACAACTGCCCGATGACATCACGCTGGGAGGCAATCTTGTAACCTCTCTTGAAATAGGTGCCGGGGCCAACGCTAACAAGGTCCCTCTGACCTTCAATGCAGCCAATGGTGTCGCGACGGCTACCGGCCTTAGCATCACCGATTGGGTCGATCAGCCCTGGTCGCTGATCGTCACCAAAAGCGGTGTGCCATCTGGCATCGCCGCCACCGAGACAGGGTGGATTGACCCGACCAAGTTGATCTCTATCGGCCTGCTGGTGAGTTACATCGCCAACCGGCCTTAGGCAGCACCCCGCGCTTATGACAAGGAGAAACACCATGACGGATATGTGCAAAGCTCAACACTGTGGCAGCGTGTCAACGCAAATCAATAACACGTGCAAAGCCAATGGATGGCCCGTTAACCATCTGGTTCTGGTCTGCGATGCAATAACGGGAACATGCTGTAATTGCACCTGTTCCTGCCTGGCCTTCGACACCCCGGTGCGCCAGTCGACCACGCAGACTAAAGCCATCCAGACCTTTGTGGTCGGTGATTCTGTACTTGCGTACGACCCCAACGGTCAGTCTCAAGTACGTGACGTCGCCTTTTCCAACGGGACAACTGTGACCAGTGTCCAGCCGGAAATGGCTTATGTTTCATTCCTTCTTGGCGCAGAAGAAATCACTGTCACCGTCACCATGAATCACACATTTCTGGGCGCGGACCGCAAACTGATCCAGGCGCAGATGCTAAGGCCAGGCTATAAGGTGCTCTTAGCCAACGGCGCACCCACTGAAATCACCAAGTTGGAAGTCAAAAGTTACACGGGTGGCGTGTGGAATATCTCGACGTCCATCGGGCAACCTATCAACTTGGACGGGCACCTGATCGACACGGACGGTATCCTGTCTGGCGACTTTTCCGTGCAGTTGTACTACGACGAGTTAGCTGACCAAGGCTTGGCGGTTCATCGAGGCACCGAGCCCGCTGTAACAACCCGAGCCCATGACGCGGCAATCAATGCTCACGCTGCCAACCTCAAGAGCACGGCTCTTTCAGCGCGTCCGACGCAAGCCGTGGATGCGTTCCTGGCTAATGCCGGAAAAAGCGCAGCAACCTTATTGCGCAGCTCAGGCGCGGGCACCGGCGGAATTACCCTGCAGGGCGACCATGGGTTTACCTTGGAAATTCCGCAGCATGCCATAGATTTGGGATTCCTGACCCGGATACAGGCCGAGGAAGCGCAACACTCCCAGCAGGCTTATTCGGTACGTGACCCGCAGCGAGCAGGTTATTGTTTGTGGCTGTTCAAGCTCTTCCATTCCATCTACCCGGACACCCACTTCATCCTGGATGCGGCGAGTCGCGGGGCCAATGCTTTTTCGCTGAAACTGGGCAAAGAAAAGTACGTCCTGGTGCAAGGCGGCCTGGTACGTGCCGAAGCACTGGAGTGGCAAGGGTTGGCCTTGGTGTTGGGGTATCTGGTCAGCCGTTTCTCGGATACGCAACCGGTAGGGCCTACAGGTTTGCTCTGCAAATCAGTCGCAGACTATCTGGCGCCCTCTGTCCTGCAAAGCGTATTCAATCCGCTTTATCCGTCTGTCATCTTTGCTGCAATAAGCCAGGTAGAGGCATTCTTCAGCCATATCCCGACCAAGGCAGATCATCCAGAAACCGGCTGCCATGCGACGGACTTGGATTGCCGCATTGAAACCTACCGCCGGGCGGTTTCTTTTGAACCCTCCCCTCCCTGCGCCGGTGGTCCTCAACCCGCCACGCTCAAGTTGCTCTACGCCGTTCCAGGGGCCGACATAAAGGCGCCTGTCGCGCTGACTTTCAGTGACCCTCTGGACCAAGCCTCGGCACAAGACGTCGCCAACTACTTCCTTCACCCGGCGGCCAAAGTACTGAGCGTGGTGAGCCCCCCAGGCATACCGAATACCATCAACCTGATTGCCGACCTGAAGCCGGGGGTGACGTACAAGATAACGGTCTCTGACCTGCTCTCCGCGGATGGCAATGCCTTGAATCCACAATATGTCCGGGCAGCCTTTCAGTCTCCTTCCAGCTGACGCTATCGACCCAGAACCAAAGGGGTATCCATTCGGGTGGATACCCCTGGTTAGAGGCAGCTCATATACCTCGGCAAAAAGGTCTTCAATATGACAATCAGCGACAATCAAGCAATGCCTCCTGACTTCCAGGCGTTTACCAGCCTCGACGACGGCTGTTTACAGACCGGTCATTATCTCGGACTGGATGGACCGGTCAGCAGAGCGGTTTTCACCGCCATTATCGATAACCCAACGTACGCCACAGCGCTCTTTACGGCACGTATAGCGCCTGTCTTTCGTGACCATCTGCTGGCGCATCCACAACAGTCTCTGCAACCCGAAAACAGTAGTCACACAAGCGCTCGGTCGTCGAGTATCGAACTGAGTAACAGTGCGTTGCTGAAAAAAGCGGCACACTCTTTTGTGGCCTGGGGACGTGGAGGATTCAAGACCACCGACAACGATCTTTTCGAACAACGGCTTAGTGCCTGTGAGGCCTGCCCGCATCACACTGCGACGCCAGACAAGTTGGCCTATCGGGTGGGCGCAGCCCTGACGGGCGAGAGCAATCGTAAAATCTGCGAACTCTGTGGGTGCGTCACCGGGAAAAAGGCCCGGTTACGCGATGAGCAATGTCCAGGGGCGCACCCTGATCGCCCCGGCTACAGCCGTTGGGGAGATCCCCTTGCGCGTGTCAACACGCAGGGACGATGAAATGACATCTCTCGAGCCCGACACCACTGAAGACACTCCTGCTGTGCAGGAGCCGCGAATCAAACCATCGAGCGTTACCCTGCCAAAGGGCGGCGGTGCCATTCAAGGTCTCGGTGAAACGTTTTCGGCCAATGCATTTACAGGGGCCGCAACGCTGGTTCTTCCAATAGCTCTGACCGCTTGCAAGGGCAGCGCCCCTGCACTTTCGCTGCAGTACCAGTCGGCAGCAGGCAATGGCATCTTCGGATTAGGCTTTAATGTCGATATCCCGGCGATTGCCTGCCGTACATCCACCGGGCAACCCCTTTATGACGGTACCGACACTTATGTCCTACCTGATGGAACGCCGCTCGTTATAGACAGTTCGACCCCGTCCCGCGAGCAGGACGGCCTCATTATCAAGCGATATCTACCTTGCCATGAAGGTGGCTTTGCACTGATCGAACAGTGGATCAATACGCTGACACAAAGCAGCTTCTGGAGAATCATCGACGCGAGCAACGTGCAGTCTCATTTCGGTCGAACGGCTGACGCACGTATCGCAGATCCTTCACAACCGGAGCATATTTTTTCCTGGTTGCTCGAAGATCGAATCACTGCTCATGGCGACGCAACGCTGTACACCTATCAGGCTGAAAATACCGCCAATATTGCCACTGCCATTTACGAACAGGGACGCGTACAGACGACCAATCGATACCCAGAGCGCATTCTTTACGGAAACGACACGCCGGTGTTTTCGATCGAAGATCTGGCCACCACCGAATGGCATTTCGAGGTCGTTTTCGATTACGGCCAATACACACTTGATCCATTGCCCCCACAGCCTTACTTACCACCGGCGCATGCCCAATGGACGGCACGGCAAGATCCGTTTTCGACCTACACGGCCGGCTTTGAGATCCGAACTCACCGGTTGTGCCAACACATACTCATGTTTCATCGCTTCAAGGAGCTGGGCGACGAGCCGGTGTTGGTTCGGCTGACTCGATTCACCTACGACCAGAATCCGGTCGCCTCGCGGCTGATCATGGTCGAGGCGGAGGGTTGTCAGTCCACAGTGCAGGATTACACCAGCCAAGCGCTACCTCCGCTGGAGTTTGGCTACACCCACTTCGCACCGCAAAGTGGCCGCTTCGAAGCATTGCGTCGGAGCGATGAGGTGCCAGCTCCGTTAGTTGGATCAGCACCTTGGTATCGATTTGTCGATCTACAAGGGCAAGGACTCCCCGGTATTTTGTTTCAGTCGCAAAGTACCGTCTTGTATATGGCCCCCCAAGGGCCTTGCAAGCACATCGATACGGATGACAACAGCGATGAAGTCATTCTCTATACCCCTCCTGTTGCGCCCGCGACCTTCCCGAGCCTGGGGCTCAACGGGAGTTCGACTCTGCTGGATATAACCGGTTGCGGTCGCCCGGCGTGGGTCGCCGTCAGTGCTGATGGTTCACGCTATGCCCAGGCCTTGGCAAACGGCGGATGGGCACCTTTCGAGGTGCTGCCTGCGGTCCCTCGCGATCTGCTGTCGCCCCATAGCCTGATGGCTGATCTCACCGGTGACGGACTGAACGATGTCGTGTACCTGGATGATCAATCAGTGCGTATCTATCCCTCGCTGGGTACTCAAGGCTACGGGCCGGCGCTCGTGCGCCCACGCGACGATGGGGTTCCGCTGACAACCCAAGATTCGTCTTGCGTGGTCTTGCAGATGACCGACATGTTTGGATCAGGCCGCGAGCATCTGGTACGCATTGCCAACGGCTCGGTGGAGGTATGGCCCAGTCTCGGGTTTGGACGTTTCGGCAGCAGGGTCCAGTTGGGTAACGCTCCGCAGTTCGGTGAGGACTTCTCCATCGACCGCCTGTTCCTTGCCGATATCGATGGCTCCGGAACGGTCGACTTGTTGTATGTCCACCCCGATCATATCGACCTGTACATGAACCACAGCGGTAATGCTTTTGCCGAGGCGATTGCAATACCTCTGCCAAACACCTGGGGGCCTGGCAGCAAGATCCAGTTCGCTGACGTGCGTGGTAACGGCAGCGCCGCACTGGTCTTCAGCGATGCCCATTTGCCGGGGCCGCTGGCTTATGACTTTGGCTCTCGCAGCAAACCCTACCTGTTGAATCGAGTAGATAACAACATGGGGGCGTCGACCCATATCTCCTACCAGCCTTCCACTACCTACGCGCTACGTGATCGGCGCGATGGACGCCCCTGGGTAACCGAGCTGCCCTTTCCGGTCCAGGTCGTGGACCGGATCGATGCCATAGACAGTGTCTCGCAGACAAGATTGGTATCAACCTACAATTATCGCCATGGTTACTATGACCCTATCGAGCGCCAGTTCTGTGGTTTCGGGCAGGTCGACCATACCGATACACAAAGCCGGGAAGAGTACCTGCGCAGTAGTTCCGGCACCGCAGAAATCCACACCCCTGCATCTCTGACCCGCACCTGGTACCACACCGGAGCCTGGATGGATGGCAGCCTATGTGACGCGTTTGTGAATGACTACTTCGCTGCTGACGCTTCCGCCCCCAGGGTTATGCCTGCCCGTTTCCAATGGCTAGGAGAGCCGAGTACAGAGTCCGTTCGTCAGGCTCATCTGGCACTCAAGGGTCTTCAGTTGCGACAGGAAATCTATGGTCTGGATTCGACGGATGCGCAGAGCACGCCTTATCATGTTGTGGAAAACGGCTATGACGTACGCCAAATCCAACGGCCACTCGATAAGCAGCATGCCGTCTTTTTCGCTTATCCACTGCAAACGCTGAGCCTACACTACGAACGTAATCCGGCTGATCCGCGTATAACCCAGGACATGACCTTACAGGTCGACGACTACGGCAGTGTGCTGCGACGAGCCAGCATCGCCTATCCGCGTCGCGCCGACATCGCCACTCGATTACCGGAACAATCGCAATGTTTCGTCACGAGCAATACCAACCAGTACGTTGACCTGACAGGGAACGATGTGCGCTTGCTGGGGCAGCCGGTGGAATCATACAACTGGTTGCTAAGGGCGCCACCGCCCCCCTCTTCGGGCCAGACCTACACGGTCGAGGAGCTTGCCCACCTGATCGACACTGCCCTGGCGGATCCCGAGGCCGACTTGACCTTGTTCGGTCGGTACCGCAGCTATTACTGGAGCCCTGAAACAAAAACGGCGTTGCCGTTGGGGCAGACGAGCGCTCAGGGGTTGCTCTGTCAACAATGGACCGCATTGGCAACGCCAACTGATCTTCAAACTGCCTATGACGGTGTCCTGAGCGCGGCCGACCTTACGCAGCTTTTGGCACAGAACGGAAAATATATCGAGAACGATGGCCTATGGTGGAACCCTGGCCTGCTCCAGACCTTTCTGGACACAGATCACTACTATCTGCCCAGCAGCATCATCGATCCGTTTGGTGCGACACAGACCCTAGAATATGACCCCTATGACTTGGTGCTTGTGCGCAGTGAAGACGCTTTGGGTAACGTGATCAACGTTACCAGTATCGACTACCGAACGCTCGCCCCGTGGGAAATTACCGATCCCAACCAAACAGTATCGCAGACACTCTGCGATGCACTTGGTATGGTTTGCGCAACCTCGCTCAGAGGAATGCAAGGTAAACAACCCGTAGGTTTCAAATCACTCTCCCTTGATCGCAGGGAGCAGCCCTTCGACCTGGAGACGGCACTTTCGCAGCCACAAACCTACCTGCAAGGCGCTGCGACTTACACCGCTTACGATCTCTTCAGTTGGTGCGGGCGGATCACACCTCAGGCCTTGAACGGGCTTGACGACACATCGTCCAACGTGTGGGAGTCCCTCGTTGGTCAACACTATATAAGCCGCAGTGGCGCCATGCTCAAGCGTTGGCGCGAACGCCCCCTTGGTGCGCCATTGCAATTGCCAGGTCTGTCGCCTCAAGTCGCATCAGCGGTTGGGGCACGACTAGCGATGGTGCCCAGCCAAGTCCCTGTCCACGCCACCACCCTGCAAGCTGAAACCTACGAGTTAACTGGTCGTGTCCAATACTCAATACAGTACAGCGATGGCTTCAATCGCCTTGTCCAGTGTCAGGCATTGGTCGATCCAGGGCCGAGCTGGCAAGTCAATGCCAATCACTCGGTCACCTCGACTCATAGCATCGAGCGCTGGGTCGTTTCGGGAGCGACGGTCTATGACAACAAGGGCAATCCCATCAGACAGTACGAGCCCGTCTACAGTGCAGGCCGAGGCTATATCAGTAATGAAGAGCTTTCTCGCTTCGGGGTCAGCCCACTGATTCGGTATGACCCGCTCAACCGTAAGATCCGCGTCGACACCCCCAAAGGTTTTTTTACAAAGACCCTGTTTTGCCCATGGTCCGAGCACTTGTTCGACACCAACGATACTGTGCTCGACTCTGATTATTACCGCACCCACATCGATGACCCGACACTCGATCCTCGGGAGCGCACAGCGCTGCAACAGGCCGCTGTTTTCTTCAACACCCCGACAGTACGCCAGTTCAATGCCTTGGGGCAGGCCATACGGGTGACCAAGCTGCTTGCACCCCAGGCCACGAACCAGCGTCTGGAAGACGCCGGGCTGACTATGTTCAACTACTTCGATATCCAAGGACAATTGCTGGACAGTGCAGACGACAGGATGCTTACACAGGGTTTAAAAAATATCAGGGTGATCTTTACCCTTGATGGACAGAAGATCAAAAGTACCTGTGTCGACAGCGGCACTCGTTGGGTTATCAATAATGTATCAGGCAAGCCGATCTGGGGCACCGATAGCCGGGGAGCAATCCAGACAAGTCGTTATGACCTCCTGGGGCGCTTGCTGGAAGTTCAAGTCATTGAGGCCCATGAGCCGGAACGCCGCACGGTACGCAAGATACAGTACGGCGAGTCAGTTCCCGATGCCCAGGGACTTAACTTACGGGGTCAGCCCTACACGCTGTTCGACAGTGCCGGGCTTGAAGTCAATCTGGCATATTCGATTCAAGGGCAATTGCTAAGTCAGACCCGGCAATTGGCAATCGACTTCTCTCGGGAAGCCGATTGGAAGCAACTGGATGACACGCAGAAATTCCAGACCGACTGGACCTACGATGCATTGAACCGGGTAGAAACCCAAGCGTTACGACGCCTCAATGATGTCTCGGCGGAGCGGGTAAGTTATACCTATGCAAGAACCGGCCTGGTGTCCCAAGTCAGTTTGACACCAGCAGATACCGGTATCGCCCAAGTGTATGTTGACAGCATCACCTATGACGCCAAGGGCCAGCGCCAACAGATCACTTATGCCAATGGCGTGACAACGCGCTATATCTACGAGCCCAGTACATTCAGGCTCCAGGCGTTAGTTTCACAACATACCCTGGATAGTAGAACGCTCCAGGCGCTGAGTTATGTCTATGATCCTGTTGGCAACATCACCTCTATCGACGACGCGTCTCAACAGGTGGTGTTCAATGCCAACCAGCGAGTCGACCCGCAGTCCAACTACACCTATGACGCGACCTACAGACTGATCAGCGCTAGTGGTCGTGAACACCCTGGAGTGAGTGACGGCGGCAATGACTTTATCCCCCTCTCCGCGTTGAATGACGGCCGGGCCCTGCAAAACTACACTCGAACCTACAGCTATGATCTCTCCGGAAACCTTTTGCGCATACAGCATCAAGCCGCGATATCGACGAACAGGGCGGTGACGATATCGACAACCAGCAATCACGGTGTCGACGCAACTTTGACAACCGATCCCACCCGGGTCGATGAGTTCTTCGACGCCGCTGGCAATCAGATTCGATGGGCTGGGCTATCAGGCGCTCAGTGGTCTTATACCGATCGCCTCGCCAATATCACCCTGGTTACGCGCAGCAACGGTACCAACGACACCTCGTTCTACGTTTATGATGCCAATGGCGTCCGGCTGCGCAAGGTTACCCGTACGTTCGGCAGTGCCGGTGCGACCGAGATGCTGGACGATACTGTCTATATCAATGGCCTGGAGATTCGCCGGCGCTTGATCAATAACATACTAACCCAAGAGTACCGCACGATTCGCGTGATGGATGGTGAGCGCTGCCTGGCGCAGCGTCTGGTCTGGACTGTGGGGTCTCCAGGCGATGGCGTGGCTTCGCCACAGTTGCGCTACCAGTTGGAGAACTATCTGGGGTCGGCCGTGATGGAGCTGGACTCATCCGGCAAGATCATTACTTATGAAGAGTACTTTCCCTACGGAGGGACAAGTTTCATCGCCGGCGACAATGCAACGGATGTCCAACTGAAGCGTTATCGATATGCAGGCAAAGAGCGTGACGAAGTGACGGGGTTGTACTACTTCGGCGCACGTTACTACCAGCCGTCCATTGGGCGCTGGCTCAGTGCCGACCCATCCGGTCCGGATGATGGCTTGAATCTCTATTGTTATGTCGGTGACAACCCAATCATTTTTTCCGACCCTAACGGGATGCTACGAGTTTTGGTTGCTGGCGAAGGCAAAGATTTCAGCTACTCCACTGCGCTGGCGAAAAAATATCCGGACGCAACTATCATGGTCACACAATACGACATCACTCCCCGGCCAGAAAACGGGCCCGCGAACCTACACTACTACCCCAACCAATTGGATGTGACATCACCCGATAGCTGGGCAGCTCTGGCCGACTGGGCCCAGGATAATGCCGATGGCGATCGCTTTGACACACTTGTATTCAACAACCCCCACGCGGGCTACGGATTGAGCAAGTTTCAAGTGATGGGTATCGATGCTGGCTTCAAGGAACTGCCGGCAAGCCCTTCGTACGAATACTCGCGCGCCTTGGGGCAGCAGGATGTTGCGGGGGCTACCCCGCAGATCACCGATATGTCCAGTCTTAAGACACTCGATCTCAGTGATGTTTTTGTACCGACAGGGGGCGTTAAATATATAGCCAGCAAAAGCGTGATGGGTATGAATGAAAGCATTCTTAATGGTTTCTTTAATCTGGGTCGCAGTGTCACCGAACCCACGGGAACACTGATTGCGTTCCTGCCGAGTGGATCTCGGAATGAAAAGCTTGTGACAGACTTTAAAGGGGGTAAACGGCCGCCTGCAGGTGAGGGGACTTTCAGTGCCAAGCAATTCAGTGAGGACGCTGCGTACAACGACCACGCGCTGGGGGTGAACTACAACAGTAACCTGACGGCAACGCAGCCACACGCCTCTTGGGGGCCAAATTTTACGCCAGGACCACCGAAACTGGGCAGCATGAAATCTCATCAGTATAAGCGCAGTAACTCGCCCACGCCGGGGCTCAATCGAAGGCCCAGGGTCGACTCCAGCGTCTCCAGCCCACACTCAGGTTCAGAGAGAGCACGCAGCCCTGAAAGGCATTAATGGATAACGAAGTGTTCGCACTCGTTGGCCAGCCCTGCCGTTGCCCGAATGGCGCCAGCTCAGTGGCGCCATTCGTATCATTCGTTAATAGCGTCAGACCCGATTTATTTGGTCCTGGGAAGTGCTCGATTCCAACTTGGATACTCCCCAATATGACTATTCATACAAAGCTTGCGACCGATTCTGGTGGTGCGCGGTGTCATGATAAAACATACGTACAAACCCTAGCAGGGCGAGTGCAGGGTATGCGTCCGGGCATCACGCCTTGCGTGATTAAACCGGTTGCCACTTATGCGGCAGCAACCCATCGATTTCAGTCGCCCGCTGCGTCGGTAGGCGGCTCCTTGTCCAGCAAGTAACCCGCAGCACGCAAGTCTCTGTCATGGTTGCTGATCAGGTCAGCCCAGATGGCGTTTTCAGGGCGCATTCACTTGCGCATTCCACTAGGATCCGAAAAGCCATTGCAAGAGACGTAGGCCATTCTTGGAACATAGTCTTGACCGGGAATGGAGAACTGCCATTTGGCCCTCCCTGCCCTACACCAAACTGAACCGCTCGCTCCTCTCAGGTCGTAGCGGTGCGTTGGACGCTGTGTATGCGCGCCCTCAACTGCTAGTGCAGCGCCGGGAGGCGGTTCAATAATGGGCGAACTACCTAGACCAGTTGCGGCAAAACAGTGAGCACCTCAAGCACAACGCGCGTGAAGCTAAGCTTTCAATGGGGCGCCTGGCAATTCCGGGAGTGCTTCATCGCTATTTCCGAGGCCGTGCGACTGGGCTACGCCACTAACGATGAGTTGATCAACGCCCTACCTCAATTTACGGTCAACCGCCTCGTCCTGGGTTTGGACAAACTGCTCGCAGCAGAGATGTCCCACATCAACATGGGTACGCTTTCTATCGATGATGACATCCGCATCGTCGAGGCACTCACGGCTGGCCAGGTGCTTGAGTTGCCGCTAAACATCGAACAGCTGGAACGAAACGATCCACTGATGAGGAAGATTCTGATGGGCATTGGCGTACGTAACCCAGCGGGTGCCTTGGCGCTCTTGAAGCCTAAAGTCGAGGGGGTTTGAGATGACATCTAAAGAGCACTTCAACGAGAGCGACCTAAGCACGTCCCCCTCAGGGGAATGATGTCGGGCGTTAATGGTCACTTAGCCGGAGCTGGGTTGGGTATCGGTGTTGGGCTGTCGGTAGCAAATAGTACCAAGACTGACCGAAGGATGATCCAGTTGGGACAGACGGCCAACATGTCGCCGGCTCAAAATGAAGATATGCGCAAAGAGATATTCCGAGTATCAAAGTCGTATGGCAATGATCCCGACTCTATTCTGGGCGGTGCAGAAGCCTTGTTGGCTGGTGGTCTCAGTCCAAAGGCCGCGAAGTCTAGTATTGATGCTATCGGCCAGGCAAGCGCCCTGCGCAACGCCGATCCGACTATTCTCGCGGGCGCTGGTATGGCGGCAAAGGAGGCCTGCGGACTCCACGGCCATCCGGCCACCCTTAAAGCAGGCAGCAACGCAGGATTAATTCACTACCATCGACCTCTTTTATCGAAGCAGAGAGGTCGTCGTGGAGCGGTTATCCATGCGTAAGATTCGAGAAGTGCTACGTCTCAAATTCGAGGTCGGCCTATCTGCCCGGCAGGTCGCTGTCAGCTTGCAAGTGGGTCGAGCCAGCGTCGGTGAGTATCTCAATCGCTTTGCTGCCAGCGGCCTGACTTGGCCGTCTTCGCTAACGGACGCCGAGTTGCAACAGCGGCTTTTTCCACCGCCGCCCACCGTTCCCAGCGATCAGCGTCCAATGCCCGACTGGGCCAGGGTTCACGCCGAGTTGCGCCGCCCCACGGTGCCAAAAACTCCGCGAAATCCCGCGTTTCTAAGGCAGACACCCTGTGCCAAACATCCTGCAAGGCGGTGCCAAATCCGACGCCTCCTTACATATCTGCAACCGACTCTCGCGGGCCGGCGCTGACAATCTTGAGGAGAAAAACGGGATGCCCCCCGCAAAAGTCCCTACGCATGAAAAAGCCCAACCTTTTCAGATTGGGCTAAGTCATTGAATAATATGGTCGGGACGGAGTGATTCGAACACTCGACCCCTAGCACCCCATCTCCTTTTTCATACTTCTTGAAAGACTCCAAAATTTTACTGTGGATTTTTCTAAGCTAGTATTTACTTGAGCTCCAGCGGTGTTCTGCTCTACGAGAGTCCAGTAACGTCCATCAAGAGCCGACGTTTTTGTGGGGGTAAAAGTAGGGGGAACCCATTTTATGGCCAAAATCACCATCAAAGAACTCGAGTCGCTGACCGCCAACGATGCCGGCCGAATCCTCCGGGAGGATGGCAATCTGGCCGGTCGAATCTCAGTCCGTAAGGACGGTGTGTCGGTCAGCTTTTTCTATCGCTATCGGTGGGGCGAGCAGAACAAAGAGTACTCCTGCGGGTCTTGGCCGCGCAAATCCCTGACGGACATCCGCAAGGCCCGCAACCAGGCCCGAGCGCTCATCGATGAGCAAATCAATCCCAACGAGCACAAGAAAACCGCCAAGGCACAGGCTCATGCCGCGACGAACGCAAAAGCCGATCAGGAAAAATCGACGAAGGTCCAAACTCTGACCGTCCAGGATCTGGCCAAGGCCTGGCTGCTGGATGGCGTCGCGCGTAAAGACGGCAATGCCGAGTTGCAACGGCGCTTTAACAAGGACCTTTTGCCAGCACTCGGTAGGACAGCGGTGAACAATATTTCCGAACACGATGTTCGGGCGCTGATCCGGGCCGTGGTCAACCGCGGCGCTCACCGGCAAGCCATCAGTTTCTTCGCCGACCTCACCCAGATGTTTAGCTGGGCTAGAAAGCGTCAGCCCTGGCGGAACTTATTGATCGAGGGCGATCCGACTGAGTTGGTCGACATCTCCCCTCTGATCCCCGCCGACTACGAGGCGGAAAGAAGCCGTATCCTTTCCCCGGCGGAGCTGTTGGAACTGCACAACCGTTTCCAGCAAATGACCGCCGATTACGACGCCCTCCCCGCGGGCCAAAAATACGACGGCATTCGTCCGCTAAAGAAGGAAACGCAGCTCGCGCTCTGGATTAGCCTGGGCACGCTGTGCCGAATTGGTGAATTGCTGCAGGCCGAATGGAAAAATGTCGATCTGGACCAGCAAACCTGGTTCCTCCCCAGCGAAAACGTCAAAGGCACCCGCGGCAAGAAACAGGACCACCATATCTTCCTCTCCTCCTTCGCCTTGCATTTCTTTCAGGAACTCAAGACCCTGACGGGAGACTCCCTGTGGTGCTTTCCGAACAAGCAGGATGATGGGCACGTGGACGTGAAGGTGGTGAGCAAACAGGTGGGCGATCGCCAAGCCCGGTTCAAAAACCGCAAGGCCCTCTCCAGACGGCGTCACGACGACACCCTGGTCCTGGCCGACGGCCAGAACGGTGACTGGACGCCGCATGACCTGCGCCGCACGGGCGCGACCATGATGCAGGCTTTGGGTGTCAGCCTGGACGTCATCGATCGCTGCCAAAACCATGTGCTGGCCGGCTCTCGGGTGAGACGCCATTACTTGCACCACGACTATGCCGCCGAGAAGAAAAACGCCTGGAACCTGTTGGGCGACCGACTCAGTGCTGTTTTGTCCTCAACCTACGAGCACCCACCGACCGAGTCGATGATTTCTTTTCCAGCGTACGCCGCAACTGGATCCCTACCGCCGTCATAAGTAGACAGATTTAGTACTGCGTAGTCATAGCGTCGTAAAGATCGCCAAGCGTTTTCTTCAGGTCGATTCCGGCCCGACTTGAGGGGTAGAAATCCACCGGGGTGCTCGATCAGTACGCTGCGCAATAACACCGATACCCCAGCCCAAGATCTTCAGGATAGTGCGATCAACCCGCAGTCGGATTGCTGCCTCACCTTCAAGCGGATTTTTTTCCACAACGCCTGTTTCACCATCGCTACGTCTGCCTGTGCCGCAAGAGCCATCCTGCCACCCTGGAGTAGTTGACGCTGGAGCGCTTTTTCAGCTATGACCATGTTCATGTTGTCGCGGCGAATAACCGCTAATGGGTAGGACGAAATGACCACTACACAACCTTTGGAAAACGCGCCCAACGCAGAGGCCTCCATAATCGATGGAAAGGCGGTTGCCGAAATCTTGCGCAAGAATGTTGCCGTCGGTGAAGCGCGGCAGAGCCCCCGGGCTGGCTGTCGTACTAGTCGGGAGCGATCCTGCCAGCCAAGTTTACGTGAAGACCAAAATGAAGAAGGCGCTTGAGTCCGGCATTGACTCTTTCCCTCATCTGCTCGAAAGCGATACGTCCGAAGCAGACCTGCTCAGGCTAATCGACAAGCTGAACAATGACCGCTATGTGCATGGGATATTGGTGCAGCTTCCGCTGCCCGCCCACATCGATGAATCGAAGGTTATCGCGGCCATAAATCCCGCCAAGGATGTCGACGGTTTCCATCCGATCAATGTGGGTCTGCTGGGCCAGGGGAAAGCCAAACTGATTCCCTGCACTCCTCTGGGATGCCTGATGATGTTGAAGGATCAAATCGGTGACCTTAGCGGCAAAAAAGCGGTAATTGTCGGCAGGCCCAACATCGTCCGAAAGCCAATGGCGAATTTGCTCTTACAGGAAAACTGCACAGTCACGATTGTGCATTCCCGAACGCGAGATCTCATCGCTGAATGTCGTCAGGCCGACATCCTGGTGGTAGCGATTGGACGGGCGGAATTTATTGATGCAAGGGCGATCAAGCCGGGTGCAGTGGTCATTGACGTTGGCATCAACAGGGTCGAGAAAAACGGAGTTTCGGTTTTAGTCGGTGATGTCGATTTCGACTCTGCCAAGGACATCGCGGCGGCCATGACTCCAGTTCCTGGCGGCGTTGGTCCTATGACCGTTGCTTGTTTGATGAGAAATACTCTGACAGCTGCAGAGGCGATTGAGAGTAATACTGCTGCACAGTTTTGATCACGGGCAGATCACCGCCAACAAGGCTCAGCCGAACACAAAACTTGCTCAGTTACTGACCATTGCATTGCACACCCTGTATTCCGTAGTGTTCGGGCCAATATCCACAGGTATATCCCCGTTTTTTATGGATAGCTTTGAGGCGAATATGAACACTCCTAAGAAGCGCAGAGCAGAACTACCGATACACGGAGAGTTTCCGTCGGCGTTATGTGGACAAGCTGATGGATAAGCTGTCGATGATTCGTAACCGAGGAACTCTTCAGATACACAAAGTGCCAAAGCGCGAGGTCGACAGATTGGAAAGCCTCGGAATTTTGGCGTTGTAAAAATTTACGTCGGGAGGCCTGTTCTAACGGGCTGGTTTGGAGCCTGCCTTCTAACTCACCTCGATTTGCGTTAAGACGATGACAACACGCCGAGCGGGGTAGTCCAAGCAGTCATTCAATGCGTCTATAAACGTAGGGTCGATTCAGCTGGATGCGTTTTTTTGATTTCAAACCCTTCCGAAGGGTAATAGATTACTTATTGAACATTTCGTAAAAAAGCGTAACATTCCCAACCATGATACTCGAACAGCTCAAAGCCTTGGGCAATGACACTCGCATGCTAATGATGGAGTGGCTCAAAGACCCACTCAGTAATTTCCCACCTCAGGATCACGGCGATCCTGCGATAGGAGTGTGCGTAACCCACTTGCAGCACAAGGCCGGGCTTTCACCTTCTACCGCGTCTGCGCATTTAGCTATCTTGCAACGTGCAGGCTTCGTGCTAACCACCCGTATCGGTAAGTGGACTTACTACCGGCGCAATGAGCAGGCTATTGATGACTTTGCGGCTAGGCTGATCATCGAATTGTAATTTTTAAATTTTCATTTCGTTATTTCGCGTAATTAGAAAACATAAGGAAACCCCTATGAGCAGCAAAACTATCTTCGTCCAACCCGGTGGTGGCTATGAAAAGGTTTTGGTTGGCAGCAGCGAAGTCCGAGCCGCAGCGCGTGGCGAAATCACCGTACGCCTCCACGCCAACTCGCTCAACTACCACGACTTCGCGGTGGTCAGCGGCATGTGGGGCCCTAGCGAAAAACGCATCCCCATGGCCGATGGTGCAGGTGAAGTAATTGCTGTCGGCCCGGATGTCACTGAATTCAAGGTGGGTGACTCGGTCGTCAGCACCTTCTTCCCAGAGTGGATCAACGGTGAGCCACTGGTTGAAGGTTTTGTTAGCGTGCCAGGTGATGGCATTGACGGCTACGCTCGTGAGCAAGTGACGGCCAAAGCCACATCGTTCACCCTCGCGCCTACTGGCTACAGCCATGCTGAAGCGTCGACACTTACCACCGCCGGCCTTACTGCATGGCGCGCCCTGATGGCCGATGACTCCCTCAAGCCGGGCGACACCGTGCTCGTCCAAGGCACTGGTGGCGTTTCAATTTTCGCCCTGCAGTTCGCTAAAATGGCCGGTGCTACCGTCATTGCTACCTCTTCAAGCGACGAAAAGCTTGAACGTCTGAAAGCTCTAGGCGCTGATCATGTAATCAATTACCGCAAAGACCTTAACTGGGGCGAAACTGCACGCGCTCTAACGGGTGGACGTGGTATTGACCACATCATCGAAGTCGGCGGCCCTGCGACGCTTGAACAATCGATGATTGCAATTCGGGTTGCTGGTCACATTTCCATCATCGGGATATTGAGTGGCGTAAGCGGTGCAATGAATTTTGTACCGGCACTGATCAAGCAAGTGCGTCTGCAGGGTGTATTGGTGGGTAGCCGCAGCCAGCAGCAAGACATGATCCAAGCCATCAATGCTAATGGCATGCGCCCGATTATTGATCGTCATTTCCCATTGAGCGAGATTGTCGAAGCGTTCAAGTATCAGGAAACCAACCAGCATTTCGGCAAAATCTGTCTGGATATCTGATCGCGCATGAGTGGGCATGAGCAGACCTTAAGTTTCGCCATGTGATTAGCCCTTCAACGGCTTGCCAAGGTACATCAACCGGGCTTTCTCCTGGCCCACCCACTTCGCAGTAAGACTAAACGGCATATCGTGTTCTACACGTCGGGCGACCTCAATATCCTGCCGGCCATGCCGATAGACTTGTCATGATCCAAAAGGGATTTCCCGTGTTCAATACCAAAATCAAGAAACAGCTTCAGTCTCAGACAGCCGAGCTATCGGAGCTGCGCCAACTACGCGATGGGCTGAACCGTGAAATGCTAACGTTGAGTATCGATTCGACGTTTAAAATTATCTCATTCAACGAAAATTTTGCAGAGGCTTTGGGCTACCCCCAGGATCGGCTCCTAGGTCGTGCCATGGCCGATATTGTTCCGCAGTACGTATCCAAGCTTCCGTGCTTTCACAACTTTCGAGAAGCAGTCGCCGCAGGCAAGTCCATCACTGACGAGTACAGGTACCTACATGCTGACGGTTCATTGGTGTGGCTTCATGCACATTGGCAGCCCATAGCGGATGCGACTGGCCGGATGAGTCATATCACCTGCTATGCGACGAACATTACCTCTCGAGTGGAAAAAACATCGGAAAACGCCTCCTTCATTGACGCACTGCTTCGTTCGACGGCGGTGATCGAATTCGATCTCAACGGGCAGGTTCTCATGGCTAATGAGCAATTTTTAAAATCGATGGGCTACAGTTTGGGCCAAGCTAAAGGCAGTCACCATCGTATTTTCTGCAAGCCAGAGGAAGTCTCATCCCAAAAATACAAAGACTTTTGGTCAACTTTGAACAAGGGAGAGTTTGTTGCAGGTCGATTTGAACGTATTGACAGTCGTGGTCAAACCGTATGGCTGGAAGCGACGTACAATCCGGTTTATGACACCGAAGGAGCACTCTGCAAAGTCGTTAAATTTGCAGCGGTAGTCACCGATCAAGTTGCCCGTGAGCAAGAGATCAGTAAAGCCGCGCAAACTGCATTTGAAATTTCCCAGCAGACGGATGTTAGTGCTCAGCGCGGAGCACTCGTAGTCAACGACACTATGCATACCATGAGTAAAATTGCTGTTGATATGCAGACTGCCTCTGGCGGGGTCGAAGCGCTCGGTAAGCAGTCATTGTTGATCAGCTCCATCATTCAGACGATTAGTAGTATTGCCCAACAAACCAACTTGTTGGCATTGAATGCTGCGATTGAAGCCGCTCGCGCAGGTGAGCAGGGTCGAGGCTTTGCGGTCGTGGCTGATGAGGTTCGACAATTGGCTGGGCGCACCAGCACTGCTACTGAAGAAATCGCATCGGTTGTCTTGCAGAACCAGAAGCTGGTGGATGAGACCGTAGCTGAGATGGCAAACAGCAAATTCCAAGCAGAGCAAGGCCTTGAACTTGCCACGCAGGCAGGCCAGGTAATTGTTGAGATTCAGGATGGCGCCAAGAGAGTAGTCGACGCGGTCGGCAGGTTTGCGACTCAGGTGGCTTAGAAAACGCAGTCACGCTGCGACAGCATTTCCGATAGCCCGAATGATCGTTTTGAGAAAATGTGTAATGGTTCTCTCACCGGCTCGGGCATTAGTCCTGAGACTGTTGGGGCTGATTGAAAATATCACCCAACACAGCAGGGGTATGATTTTCTAGAACATGCCCAGACGCGTTAAGTTGCTTTAAGATGATATGTCATGTTGGCGCTGATTTAAAACTGACCCACCCTGCCGATTGAAAATTGACCCAGGACGGATTGCTGATTTTTGCCCCAGCAATTGTGGATAAG